>JAIORS010000057.1 GCA_021108005.1 Candidatus Aegiribacteria sp. | reverse complement strand
CGCAGTTCTACCCTGAGGATGACAAGGAAAATGGTACATTGATTGAGGAAGGTGGTCTAACAGAATCGTGTTACAGGGATAGATTAGTGGAACACTTTCATAATGCCGGATGGATAGTTAAGATAAAGAACTCATGCAATATAAAAACAACTCCTGCACCTCCCGGGGTTGTACTAGAAGGAGCAAGAGTTGATGGTTTGCCGGTACAACCGACAGATATCGAATGGTGTGTTCTATTAGGGACCAATGCATAACCATCAAATGCAGTAGAACAGTGGCTTCGTCTCCAGTAAACTGGTAACACTGTCTACTGATTTGAAATGTTAGCATCAAACCAGAAAGCGAAAAGCATGAAATACAAAACCATAACGTATCCCTCTGGATTTGGGAAAAGCATGAGCATAGGCGTCACCGCTCCTTCGAGCGGGCTTGGTACCGATGTCTTCATTAAGCGGTTTGAACTCGTCGCACAGCGACTCACCGAAAAAGGGTACACCATCATCGAAGGGAATTGCCTTAGAGAGAACAGCAAGCATGTGAGCGGAACCCGCGAAGAGCGGGCGAACGACCTGTTGAATCTTTGGCTGGATCCCGATGTCGAAGCAATCATTCCTCCGTGGGGCGGTGAAGTGCTGATCGAGATTCTGGATCTTATCGATTTTGACCGCATCATGGATAGCCCAGCCAAATGGATCATGGGCTATTCGGACACCTCGACACTCCTGTTTGCCCTCACCTTGAAAACCGGGATAGCCACCGCGCATGGAATCAATTTCATGGATATCATTCCCACGCAAAGCGATTCTCTTTCAAGTCAAGCACTGGAGGTTCTAAAACTATCCAAAGATGAGACCTTCACACAGCATAGCAGTGAGAAACACCTATTGGCGTTCACCAACTTCAGCGACAATCTTGAAACAACCTACAACCTAACGGAATCGACCAAATGGAAAGTGCTCGACGGGTCATCGGAGGCAACATTTTCGGGCAGATTGATCGGCGGTTGCATTGATGTTATCAGCAACTTGACAGGGACGCAGTATGGAGACATGGAACATTTCAATGACATCTTCAAACAAGACGGCAGCATCGTCTACCTCGAAAACTGCGAGTTGCCCTCTTGTGCCCTAACCCGCGCCTTATGGCAAATGCGTCTGGCGCATTGGTTTGATGGTGCAACGGGAATTATCTTCGGAAGGAACAGTGGTCCGGATGCTAATAACACATCCGAGCTGAGCTATCTCGAAGTGCTCAAACAATGCACAGAAGGATTGAACATTCCGGTGGTCTACGATGCCGACATTGGTCACAAGCCTCCAAATATGACCCTGATCAATGGATCGTTTGCGGAGCTTTCATTGATTAAGGGCAAAGCCACACTCACCCAGTATTTGGTATAATGAAGTGAAGAATAATTCAGCAAAAATTATGCTAACAATGCCATGCACACGGATGCGGACAAGCCGCACCGGTGATGGCAGACGTTATGCCTGGAGTAGAAGGAAAGCTATTTTTTCGGTGGGAGAGGGTACTATGAAATACAATTCTAGATGCCTCTGGATTTCGTTGACTTTTATTATCTCTGCAATACTGTCATGCGGAAGCACAGATGACGAACCTGAAAGGCCTTTTGAATCAAGTATCGATACTGTGGTGGTGAGCGTGAGCGATACACTTGGTCTTCTCGTCGGGGACAGCAGTCTTGTCTTCGGGACAATCACTCAGGCATCCTGGGGTAAGGACGGGCGTCTTTACGTGCTGGACGGGCAGTTTGGAAGGTTGGCGATCTATTCCGAGGAGCTTGAGTTCTTTCGTTACATTGGAAGACTCGGCTCAGGACCCGGTGAGTTCCAGTACCCACAGAGCTTCGCTTTCCTGAGTGACGGCAGGTTGGCCGTATGCGATTGGGGTGCAGGAAGGGTGGTTTTCTTCGACAGTTCCTTTCAATACGTTGATCATCTTTACGGCTATTACCCCGACTCTCCGAGGTATATAGCACCTGGTCCTGGAAGTACCTATGTGGCAATGAACATGGAACTTGACCAGAGTGAGGGTGAACTTGAAGGAAATAGTTTTATTGCCAGATTTGGTCGGGAAATGGAACCAGAGCATATCTATGATTCCTGGCCGCTCGTGATAAGTACATACGGTAATCCCGAGAATCCCGATATCAGCATAGGTAGGGTGGATCATGATTTCGATTCCAACCTTGAAGGTACTGTCTATCTTGCTGAGAGGGATGACAGTACATACCTCGTGGAGGTGTTCCTGGCTGACGGGACTGTCGATACACTAGTGAACAGATCCTGGGAGCGGGTGGAGAAGTCTCAGGATCAAAGAGAACAGGAGTTCTTCGAGGAAACCAAGAATCAGAACGAAGACGGAAGTCAGATGGGCAGACATACCGTTCAGGACATTTACCCCTACCTTAATGCGATCGGATCCGTTGATGTCGACCCCGACGGCAATATCTGGGTGGGACAGGCTTATACGGATATCCCCACCTTTGAGGTCTACTCCCCTTCTGGAGAACTCAGTTTCGTTGCTGTAATTCCTGAGTTGGTTGCTGTCGAAGGCCTAGAGTACTGCTTCAGGTATGGCTATTTAGCTTATGATCGCCAGCCAGTTGATTACCCCAAAGTCTATATTCTGGAACCTGATACAATTGCTATAGAGAGATAATAGAACATAACGAAGTAAGGATTCGTAGCACACTGTAGTGTGCTGCAATCCTGTGTTGAATTAAGCGGTGCGAGTATTTGGATTTTCTATTCGAAGCGTATGATAAGCATAGCTTCTTGAAAACAGTCAAGAATAGTGAAGTAACCGGTCGGACATGCGAAGTTCAGATCGGTTTTAATGCATTTACGAGCAGACTCGGTCACTCGCGTACGAAGTATGTGGATTTTGGGTAGACCGGTTCCTGGCTGCTTCATGGGGGTTTTCAGCAGCATATACCAAGTGGGATAGTACAATCTCTTTTCTCTCATGGTGGTGCCCTCATCCGTTGCAGCGCAAGAAGATGTACGAGCGCAGTACCACAATGCGAGCAGTATAATGTTATCGGTTTCTCGATCGGGATTGTAAAAGGCGGCAGATCCAGTTGCTCCCGTATCGAATTGAGCTTTTCAGTACAGCGTTGATGGAGATATCCATAGTAAC
>JAIORS010000056.1 GCA_021108005.1 Candidatus Aegiribacteria sp. | reverse complement strand
CTGATGACACGCGGCTTATCAATGAAGGAAATTACTTCAAAGAATTACCTTGTACAGAGTGAAAAGCCCGAGGATAACCGTAGCTGTTCCTACGATAATAGTAAAATTCCGCACTTTCAGTTTTTTCACAGTTCTTGTGGACAGCGGGACGGAAGCAATAGCCCCGGCAAGCAGAGGAAAGGTGATATTCCAGTCAAATTCCGTTCCAACAAGAAGGAAAGTAATTACTCCCACGAAGCAGGTGAAGCTTTCGGCAAGGGATGTTATGGCAACTGAACTCTTCGTATCAACCCCTGAAAGTATTTGTCCTGAGGTGACAAGAGGGCCGTAGCCTCCTCCGGAAAGACCTTTGTTAAAAGCCGCAAGAATCCCAAGTCCTGCTATTTTACTCCAGGAGAAGCACGGCTTTGAGTTTCTTTTCAGGAGAATCAGAATGCCCATTGAAAGAACCATCAGTCCTATGAAAACCTTGAGGTAAGTTTTGGGGATGTTTACAGCCACGAAAACAGCTGTGACCGCGCCAACAAGACTGCACCCAGCGAGAACCAGGGCGATCTTCGAGGCATTTGAGCGTGGCATGTAACCCAGTAATCTCATTTTCTTAACAAGCCTGTGACTGGGATCATTCCGAAAATCGAACTGTACGTTACCCGCCCGATGATGCATAAAGGCTGCCAGGCTTCCCGTAATAAGCTCCGATACAAGTATCGCGGGTACAACCATAAGCGGATTGTAACCCATTATCAGCAGGAGAGGCGCCAGAGTAGTTCCATAACCCATACCAAGAGAAGAATCTACGAATTCACTGGCGAAAGCTATTATGAACAGAACAATAATCGCAATGACAGGATCCATACCGTAACCTTTCCCGGTTTTCATGGTCACTTCCATATGCATAAGTATTGGTGTAAAACCAATGGGAATTGGTAATATATATATAGATATTGGTGCGTCTAGCCCCTGGCATCGGAATGAACGCAGTGCCTTCATAGGCCCGTTGTGGGTATATTCCCGTAACTGCAACGGAAAAGCAGGATACACTTACCTGCACTCTTGAAGGAGCCTGAGCATAACCGATGAGGGACAGAAAGCTTGATGAAATTATTGGAAGGCGTGGAGCGGAGGCTGTACCGTATCATGCTCTAATGTCCAGGAGGATCAGGAACATACTTCTGGTTTCGAGTCTCTACGATTCCTATACGTTAGAAGAAGATGGAAATTTTACTGAATTGCTCTTCTCGGAGTACCTTCATCTCAACCTAAGATATGCTCCCCGTATCGTAAGGGTATCAACCGGAGAGGAAGCTTTGCTGCTTCTTGAGAAGGAAAGCTTCGATCTGGTTATTTCGATGCTCAGTATAGGCCACATGCAATGTGATGAGCTGGGACGGGCTATTAAGGAAAAAGCATCCGGAATTCCCTTCGTTGTTCTTGCTTATACCGGACGCGACCTGAAAATCCTTATGGATGAGGGAAAACTGGAGTACGTTGATCAGGTTTTCGTTTGGCAGGGGGACGCAAGGCTGTTTCTTGCCATTATCAAATCCATTGAGGACAGGCTGAACGCTGAACGTGATTCCCGTGTCGCAGGGGTCAAATGCGTAATTCTGGTGGAGGATTCGATCAGATTCGCCTCCTCTTACCTGCCCATGCTGTACACAGAAATCATGCAGCAGACACAGACACTGATGACGGACGGCGTGAACCAGATGCAGAAACTCATGAGGATGCGAGCAAGACCCAAGATTCTGCATGCAAGGAATTATGAAGAAGCTATTGAACTCTACAGGCTTTTCCAGGACCATATACTGGGAATGATACTTGATGTAAGGTTTCAGAAAGAAGGTATTGAATATCCCCGCGCCGGTTTCCAGCTTGCGGAAGAGATACTGTCGAACGACCCTGAATGTCCGATACTATTCCAGTCCTCCGAAGGAATCAACAGGAAATTAGCGAACAGACTGGGAGCGGCATTCATTAACAAAAATTCACCGACTCTTCTTGCTGACCTGAGGGAATTCATGAGGGATTACCTTGGATTCGGGGATTTCATTTTCAGGAACGCCGAGGGGGAAGAGGTTGCCAGGGCCGGTGATCTGAGGGAAATGAAACGCGCTCTCGGCAGGATTTCGGACGAGAGCCTGGTCTACCACGCCGAGAAAAATGATTTCTCCACATGGCTGATGGCCAGGACCGAATTTGATCTTGCTCACGCTCTACGGCCTCAGAAAGTTGATGATTTCGAAACAGCCGGGAAACTCCGTTCCTACCTGCTTTCATCACTTAAGCAGTGGATGGAAAGGTACAGAGCAGGCCTGGTTGAGGAATTCTCCAGTGAGACATTCGATTATGACACAGAATTCGTAAAGATCGGTTCGGGTTCTCTCGGCGGCAAGGGGCGTGGACTGGCTTTTATAAACGCTCTCCTGAATATCTACAGGATCAACGATGAATTCCCCGAAGTGAAAATTTTCGTTCCTCCTACAGCAGTCGTGGCAACGGGGGTTTTCGACCGCTTCATGGAGAATCCAGGACTGACGGAACTGGTTTTTCACAGGGAGAACTCCGATAGCAGCCGGTCCAGTCTGAAACGGGACAGAACCATAGCCAGAGCCTTCCTGGAAGCTCCTATTCCGGACGATGTCATGAAAATGCTGCATGCTTTCCTTGAGGAAGTCACATATCCTCTGGCAGTAAGATCTTCAAGCCTCCTCGAAGACAGTCCCTCTTACCCTTTTGCGGGTATTTACAGTACTTACATGCTTCCAAACAACAGCCCGGACATCGATGTTCGAATATCGCAGCTTCTCAGCGCGATAAAGCTGGTATTCGCATCCACCTACTACAGCGAGTCTGTAGCCTACATAGAAACTACGCCTAACCGTCTTGAAGAAGAAAAGATGGCTGTTGTCATTCAGCAGATAGTAGCCAGAGAACATGGAGATGCTTTCTATCCGAATTTTGCAGGAGTAGCCAAGTCCTACAATTTCTATCCTCTCGATGGAATGAGCGAGAAATGCGGTGTTGCTTCTGCCGCCCTTGGTCTTGGGGGTACGGTAGTGAACGGAGGCAAATGTGTAAGGTTTTCTCCTGACTCTCCGGAGAGGCTTTACCAGTTTTCTTCGACTGATGAGTATCTCAGGAACTCACAAAGGGAATTTCTTGCTCTTGATCTCAACCAGTCAAAAAGTGTTAACCTGGATGATCCATGGAAGGATGACCATCTGGTCTCCCTCGATCTTTCGAGAGCTCAGGAAGATGATACCCTTGCGCCTGTTGGCTCCGTGTACTCTGCTGACAATGATATGATAGTTGATGGAACCTTCCGTCCCGGAGCGAAGCTTGTTACGATGGCAGGAGTGCTAAAGGGGGACTATTTCCCGCTTGCTCCGCTTCTTAAGCATATCCTCAGGATAGGAAAAGTTGCGTTTTCAAGTGATATAGAGATTGAATTCGCGGTGAACCTGGGAAATAAGTCAAAGGGAAAATCCCATGAATTCGGTTTTCTCCAGATCAGGCCGATGGGGCACACCGTGGGAATTATGCCGGAAGTCGAAGACATCAACGAAGAAAATGCCATTTGCATATCCCACCAGGTTCTGGGACACGGCTTCATAGAAGACATCAGGGATATTATCTACGTTTCCTCCAGCAAGTTCGACAGAAGCCAGACAACTGAGATCGCCGGTGAGATCGAGCAGTTGAATCGAAAACTGAGACACTTGAAATGTCAGTCACTTTTGATTGGCCCCGGGAGATGGGGAAGTTCTGACACCTGGCTGGGAATACCGGTCAGATGGAATCAGATATCATCGGTGGGTTGCATTGTGGAAACTCCCCTTCCGGATATGGATGTGGAACCATCACAGGGGACCCATTTCTTCCAGAATATAACTTCTCTTGGAATCGGCTATCTTACGCTGAAAAGGGAAGGATTAGATTACATTGATTACGATTTTTTTGAGAATCACAGCGCTATGAAGGAAACGAAATTCCTGAGGCACATCCATCTTTACAAACCCCTTAGGATTCTGATCAATACTCAAGTAAAAAAGGGAATTATTCAACTGACATGAAAAAACCTGTTTCAAGTCGCAACAATTATATACTGGAGAATAGATAACCCCTTGCTGGCTAGAAAAGAGAAGCCAACTATGAAAACAGTAACTGAGCAGGAACCGATTTCCATGGATTCACTGCGACAAATAGCGACTGAGCGTTTCGGGGACATGATCAAGACCGTGGTTGATCTGACCCGCGGAATCATGATCATCGACGCGGACCTGCATTCCGATGAAGAAGCTGAATTGCTGGCGACAGGCTCAAAGCAACAGGATTTATGGGGAATCAACCTCTATCCGGAACTGTCTCCAGTTGACTGGCTGGAGTTCGATTCGATGATAAACCTTCGCCCTTCCTTTGGAAACCGTTCCAGAAACGTGGATGATCCTTCAATACGCGAGCGGATTCGAGATGTTGTGGATCGATTGGTGTCCCGATGAAATTTCCTCTACATAAAGATTCCGCAGCAAATCGCTGGTGGGAGCTGTCGCTGTACGAGCAACTGGGAAATGTAGGAAGCGAGGTTGGCCGGGCGCTGCGCTGGAAAACCCGTAATCCACAGATAGCT
The DNA here is from genome assembly GCA_021108005.1 of Candidatus Aegiribacteria sp. Classification (NCBI taxonomy): domain Bacteria; kingdom Pseudomonadati; genus Candidatus Aegiribacteria; species Candidatus Aegiribacteria sp. The sequence goes on along the minus strand of JAIORS010000056.1, from coordinate 303 downwards.
CAAGGAGCATTTGAACGTGCACTGGAGTTGATGGATCTCACTCTTGCTGATCCTCGCCATCGGCAATCAGTTTCTCGTCTGCGCGAACTGGCAAGAGCGAGGGAGGTTCTGGTCGATTTTCTGGCCGGTTCGAATGAATACCAATCCACACGTGATTCCCTGTTACGGTATTTTGATGCCTTCGCCGTTGCTGCGGCTCTGGCACGTGATCGTGATCAACTCAGGAATCCACCCGGGTAACAGAATCCTTTTATCAAGTTTACAATCATTACATTGACCGGGAAGAGCGTGATCATTCCAATG
>JAIORS010000055.1 GCA_021108005.1 Candidatus Aegiribacteria sp. | reverse complement strand
CTGCCCGCAGCCGTGAATATACTGAATAAAAACTCCGAAAACCAGAAAACACTAAGTATCTGCTAAAATCCTACCGTTTACCGGTACAGGATAGATGGCCAGGTTCATTTCAGACCGATTTCACTGTTATCGTGAATCAAGCTTTAGTGAAGCCTGTTCTGCCATTTACTGCTGTCTTCCCAGCCGGCCTGATACTCGTACTCCACGAAGAATACGCAAAGGTCCGCCTGGTATTCGTAATCAACGTAGTAAATATCGATATCCGACTGGTACTCGTAATCGACAAAATACCAGAGAGCGTCTTCTCCATCGCCCTGATATTCATAATCGACCACGTAAACCGATATGTCAGCCTGATACTCGTACTCGACAACGTAAATACTCAAATCGGCCTGATACTCATAATCACATACGTATACATTGCCAGCCACCGCAGCGGCTGCGGCTGCGGCAAGAATCATAAGAGTCTTTTTCATGAACACCTTCTTTCTTCGTTACTCCATTTCATTGCCATGGAATAGATAATTGTCAATATATGTATATGATTCAAACAAATGAAAGGAGCTCCCGCCATGAGGTACGAATTTATTTTTACTGCTGTTCTCCTGATTCTGCTTATTCCCTGCTGCAGCAGCGGAGGTGAAACCTTGAGTGGTTCAAGTAATGACAACGAAGAATTACAATTCCCCGCCGAATTGAATGTTGCGGAAACGTTCGTCGATCGCTTTTACGAAGCTGTAGAGTGTACTGTTGACCCCAACATGAACTCAATGGAATTGCCTGTTAATGAAGAAGACTTTATTAATCTTGACGAAATCATCAGGATATGCGGTATTGGCTCGACTCCGTCAACGCTTCTGCAGAACGGTTTCATAGTGTACACCCCTCTCTACCCTACGAATAACCCGATCAGAGCATATGAATTCATGGAATCATGGGACCAGCCGGTATACGTATCAGCGGGAATTCCTCTTCACATGCTTCATATCTTCTTCGACCAGATCCTCCAGGATATCGAGGAAAATCACCTTTACGGAGACCTTGAAATTATCTGCGCGAGCCTTTACGAGAAAAACCTCGAAAGGGGTTGCCAACTGAACGCTGCGTTCTTTGCGGTACCCCTTGAATTCCTGGATCCCGAATTCGAGGCGGATCGATCCATTTCGGAAGCGGTTGATGCCGAACTAGCTCTGATAGAAGAACATGTCGGCTTCAGTGAAAGCCCCGTGTTCGGATACAAAGAGGATTACTCCCAGTACGTTCCAAGGGGACATTACACTTCAAGCCCCGCTCTTGAACGGTACTTTAAAGCGATGATGTGGCTTGGAAGGCTTACATTCATTCTGAACGGAGGAGAGCCAAACGGGCAGACGGCCAAATATATCGTTTGCGAAGAGGACGCTCGAACCTTGACGTCGTGCGCATTGTACATCGTATCCGATCTTGCCGGAATTGAAGCCGAAGGAGAACCGCTCCTTACAAAATGGAGTCGAATCTACGAAATAACAGCTTTCTTCGCAGGTTTCGCAGACGATCTGTCTGTAACGCAATACGCTGAAGCGGCACGGGAAACTGCCGGTCCCACCGCTGCAAGCGATCTTATCCAGAGTATGGATTTCTACAGGATTTTCAGAGATCATGTGAATTCCAATTTTGCCGGCCCCGCCATATACAGCGGCACAGGTGAGATTATTTCGATGCCGGATGAACAGGGGGAATTCGACCCCGGTGATCTTCAGGAGGCATTCCAGAAGACAACCGGCTTCAGATTCCTGGGTCAGAGGTATACACCCGACAGCGAGATTCTGGGAAAACTGGTCTTCCCCGCCGTTGGACTGAATCCATCAGGACAGAACCGGTTTATGCCCTCGGGTCTTGATGTTGCCGCGGTCTTTGGCAGCGAAGCCGCCGCCGTCATACTTGAGGAACAGGGAGATTTCCTGTTCGCGCATTACGCCGATTCCCTTGAATCTCTCAGCGGGATGATCGAGGATTACAGCCCCTCTGACTGGCACGCTACTCTTTACATGTCGTGGCTTCACTGCCTGTATCTACTTCAGGTGGAGAAAGGAGAGGGTTACCCTGATTTCATGAGAACGGCGGCGTGGAACCGCCATACTCTTTCTAATTTCCTGGCTTCATGGGCGATGCTCAGGCATGATACTATCCTATACGCCAAGCAGAGTTACACTATGGAATGCGGATGCGCGCCAGGACCTTATGATGAGCCGGTACCATCCGCCGGATTCGTTGAACCCGTACCGGAAGTTTACGCTGAACTTAACGCCACTCTTCAGATGGCGCAGAGGGGACTTCGCGCATACGGAGTTCTTGACAGTGACATCGAAAGCAGGTTCCGCAACGCTTGCTCCGTAATGACACGGCTTCAGGATATAGCTGAGAGAGAACTCTCAGGTGAAGAAATCACATCCGAAGACGCGGATTTTCTTAAGAGCTTCGCAAGTTATCTGGAATCGGCTATTTGCTGGGACGGAGAAACAACCGAAGGGCTTGAAACATCCCTTATAGCCGATGTTCATACGGATCAGAACAGCAGTTCCGTGCTTGAGGTAGCCTCGGGAGACCTGGATTACTGCATAGTTGTCTACAAAAGACCCGATGGTAATATCGAAGCTGCAGTGGGCCCCGTTCTCAGTTATTACGAGTTCACATGGCCCATGTCGGACAGGCTGACCGATGAAGCGTGGAGGAAAATGCTGTCAGACGATAACGCGCCGGAAAGATCTTCCTGGGTAGAGGGATACATGAATATTCCGTAAACGGAAGGCTGTGAATAACACATCCCATATCGTAATGGAAAGTAGAAATCACCCTTTCCATAATCTGTATATATGGTTATTGTATTACTTGTTGTAACGGAGTACTTGTCGAACATGCAAAGGAAAAGATTATGAAAAGTCAAAGCCTGGTAATTCCGATATTGTTGCTGGTTCTGATGCCTTTGAGCGCCTCAACAGTTTTTCGCTCCACGGAAGGCTTCTCTATCGGTAGTGAATATGATGAATCGGAAGGCGGTACATTAATAGCAACGATAGGAATACCAGCCGGATGGACAAAGGCCTGGGGTATGGCTTATCACGATGAACACGATATGCTGTATACCTCTCAAGGCAAGGCAAGCCCCAACAACGCGCTTGTGTACGCAGAATACTCCGGTGGAGAAACGGTTACGTGGGTGGAATTCGACCATGCCGACTACATTACCGGTCTGGGGTGTTACGAGGATGATCTGCTCTTCGGAGTAACTCAGAACGATCCCTTGAATCCTCGTCCATATTACCTGTACACCTGGCAGCTTGACGCTTCTGGAATACCGATGCTTCCTCCCGATGTCTATCAAATGACTACACTTAGCACAGGCGGCATGGGAGGCTGCGAATGGGACGGTGATTACCTGTGGATGGTAGATCAGAATTTTGTGGCCGACGATCCCGCGATTATTTACAAATACGATGTGAGTACACATTCAGTGGTGGACAGCTGGAACTTTAACAGGGTGGGCGCTTTCGGTATCGCGTGCGTCTGGGACTCAGGCGTTCTTAAGATATGGGTGAGCGAATGGTGGGATGCCAATCAACTCGTAGAGCATTCATCCACCGGAGGACTGACGGGCCCAGCCTACAATCTTTTTGGCGTTTCGCCCAACGATATAGCTTACAAATACGATACGGATTTTGATGGACCCGGTTTCTTTGTCTGTGACTATAACACAAGTACAATCAGGCTATACGATCATACCTTGACGCACCTTGAACACGACACCTGGGGATCCATCAAAGCTGGTTTTATCGAGTAAGTAAGTCCGGATTCAACTGAATATGACAGCTTTGGCAAACCGGCAGGATCCCGAATTCCTCAAGAAGAAGCTTCAGAAAGCTGACGGGCTTGAACGCGTAAAAGTTCTCGCGGATCTGTCTGTCGCGTACAGAGAAACCGATCGCAGGAAGACAATTGGATTCGGAGAGCAGGGTCTGAAACTCCTTGAAGATATCGATGACAAAAAGCTTGAATCCATAATACTTAATGAACTCTGCTGGGCATATCAGTGTATCGGAGAGTATCAGACAGCTTTGAAGTACGGTTTTAAGAACCTTGAAATAACCGATATAACCAAAGACAAGATAAGCAGATCTGATACTTTCAACCGAATCGGTATTATTCACTACAAGTTGTCGAATATTGATAAGGCTCTTGACTATTTTCTGAAGGCACTGCGGATATTTGAGGAATCTGACGAAATCCTGAAAGTATCATCGTTGCTGAACAATATCAGTATTATCTACAGCGGTCTGAACGATGAAAGCACCGCTCTTGATTACTGTAACCGAGCCATAGAAATCTCCGAAAAACACGGTTGTCTGACCAATCTTGCCAACTCCCTGAACAACGCGGGAAGCATATTCCGCAGAACAGGCGATCCGGAGAAATCACTCGAGTATTATCGTAGAGTGCTGGAAATACGGACGGACCTTGGTGAAACATGGAAAATTGCTCGCGTTCTCACCAATATGGGCATGGTTTATGATGACCTGAACAATCCTGAAAAGGCGCTTGAATGCTTTTTTAAAGCACTTCGGATAGAGACTGAAAAAGGAGATACAGATGATGCCTCCCATACACTGCTATCCATCAGCCTGAACTATGCGAGTACAGGCGAATTTCAGGAAGCTTACGAATATGCCGGGAAAGCACTCGCAAACACAGATCGTATCGACTCGCCCATAGTTATAAGAAGCATCTATCAATCCTATTCCGAGGTCTGCGAAATGATAGGGAATTTCAGGGAGGCGCTCGAATATCATAAGAAATACAAAACGCTCAATGATGAGATATTCACCGAAGACAGCAGCCGAAGAGTCAACGAACTGCGGGCGAAGTACGAATCCGATAAAAAGGAAAGGGAAACGGAAATCTACAGGCTCAGGAACGTCGAACTAGCAAAAACCAATGAAGACCTCAAGAAAGCTCTTGGCGAAGTAAAACAACTCAGTGGAATGCTTCCTATATGTGCATCCTGTAAAAAGATCCGTGATGACAGCGGATACTGGGAACAGATAGAATCCTATATTTCCAGCCACTCGAAAGTCCAGTTCAGCCACAGTCTGTGCCCCGAATGCATGCAATAGGGTCACTCATTAGCTGACTGATGTCAATAGGGTATACTCCACCATAGGGATATCCA
>JAIORS010000054.1 GCA_021108005.1 Candidatus Aegiribacteria sp. | reverse complement strand
GACCGCCCCCAATCCATCCCCAAAGCTATGAACAATGGATTTCATCGTCAAACATGAAGGCTTGTTCAATCACCTCCGTACTGTTATTTCACTCGAATACAAAAATGGAAGTATTCATGAAAGGCAGACAGAATGACAGTAATTCTACTAATATTCTCCGCGGTAACATTTTCCGGTATGCAGCCCGGAGAACCATGGCCACCCCAAGCCGATTCTGCAATGGTAATGGCTCTGGACACACTGAACCTTTCCAGGGAACAGCTGGATTTTGACAGACACTGGGCAACCGGTGTTCACCTTGCGGACTCAACAGTAATAAGGGCCATCCAGCATGTTGAGGCCATTCCGGTTATTCTGGAAGAACAGCTGAATACGCTAATAGATTACAGTCTTCTGGAATCGGATGAGACCGGTCGGAAAGGACTTACCGTTATCCTCGGTCTGCTTCAGGAAGCAGATTCGGCCATTCTGGCGGAAATGGACAGCCTGGGACAGGAAGCAATGGATTCTCTGATGGCTGTAATCCCGGCTGTCTGGCTGAACGAGAACGATCCGCTTGATTGGGATTCTACTGTCGAGAGCTGGAACATGGAATCGTTTCCCGACGAAGAAATTGAAATGGATACGCTTGCCGCCCTTTTTGAAAAGTGCGATTTTGAAGTTGAAATTTCACTTGAGGAACTCGTAATTGCCGCAAAAGGTCTTCAAAATGTCCAATGGCCCGAAGAACTGTCAGTAACGCTCCCGGGTGTTTATGGAACTACGGCTTCGTTCTGTTTTGAAGGCCCTGTCAGATGGGTTGTAGGAGGAGAAGGGGATAATATTTACACCGAGGATTGCCCCTTTGAGCTGATAATAGATACCGGCGGAAACGATTTGTACGGAGAAGGCATAGGGGGAGCAGTGGGTCCTGCCGGAAAAAGAGTATCCATGGTAATAGATCTGAATGGAGACGATACCTATTCGAGCTCCACTCCAGTAAGCCAGGGGTGTGGGCTCATGGGGCTGGGGGGTGTGATTGACCTTGCTGGTAATGACATCTACAGGGCAGAGGATTTTTCACAGGGAGCGGGATTGATGGGATTCGGATTCCTTATTGATCTTCAGGGAGATGACTTTTACAGGGGAGGCACCTTCAGTCAGGGAGCGGGCTGCCTGGGCAAAGGGATTATTTTCGATGGCGCCGGAGATGATTTTAGACAGGTTGATATGTTCGGCCAGGGTTTCGGAGGCCCCTCCGGTATGGGAATACTGGTTGATATGGAAGGCAATGACTGTTCGCTGGCGGGGTTCAGATACTCCCATGAACCCCTGCTTCCCGATGACAATCAGGCTATGTCGCAGGGCTTTGGAATGGGGTTGAGGCCCCTGATAGCGGGAGGGATAGGGCTTATGGTTGATTACGGAGAAGGCAACGATACGTACAGGGTAGAAGTGTTCGGGCAGGGATGCTCCTACTTCTACAGCCTTGGAATGCTCTACGATGAATCCGGTCAGGATACGTACCAGGCGGCCCAGTACAGCCAGGGATCCGGAATCCATCTTGCCTCCGGGTGTCTGTGGGACGGAGATGGAGACGACAGCTATTTCTCGCGAAACGGACCTGCCCAGGGAAGCGCTCACGATCTTTCAACCGGGTTTCTTCTTGATGGCGGAGGGAACGACTGGTACTGCTCCGATGGAGGACAATCCCTCTCTCTGACCAATTCAGCGTCCATCTTCATCGATATCGAAGGGAACGATACTTACTGCGCGCGGGGGGGAGGGCAGGGCGAAGCCCGTTGGGCAAGAGGTTCGTCCGGCTCGGGAGTATTTATCGACCTGGCTGACAGTGATAACTATTCAGGATACGGTTCCGACTCAACCCGCTGGCTTGGCAGGGAATACGGAGTTGGCATTGACCTTCCCAACGTTACACCCGGAGGGCTGAACCCACAGGATCCCATCGGCGAACCTGAATCACTTGATCTTGATTCACTGTTTTCCATTGCGTCGGAATGGGGAGTGGGGCCGAACAATGACAGGGTCAACGCCCACAGGGAAGAACTAGCTTCGCGTGGAGAGGAAGCTGTAAGATATCTGATAGATAATCATATGGGAACACTGAGCGGGCTCGAAAGCCGGGCCATTGAAAAAACATTCAAGGAAAATATCGACATCTCCCTGGAACTTATGCTGGATTTGCTGGTTACAATTGACAGCATCCCGGCAAGAAACGGAGGTAACCTTGTCTACTTCCTTGGAAAAATCGAGGACGAAAGGGCGAGAATTCCGCTTGAACAGATACTTGCCTGTCCGGGAGACAGCATGAGAACAGGCCTGACAACAGGAATTATCAAGGCGCTGGGAATGATAGGAAACCCGGAATCCCTGCCCGTCATCGTACCGCTGGCGGAGGATTCCACGAGCAGGATTAGGCGGGAGGTTGCTGTTTCGATTGGAAAGATATGCGATGCCGGAGGAGTTGAAATCCTTGAAAAACTTGTTCTTGACGGTAGCCTTGATGTAAGATCAGCGGCCGAACATGCTCTTGAACTGATACACGAAAAGCTCTCATCGGAAGAAGAGCAACAGACAAGCGATCGGGGTATTTGACACGTTGCGTTTGCAGATTTATCTTGCTACCGTGTGGAGTGAACGAATTTGATACAAACTTAACAGAAAGGAAATCCATGAAAAAGCTTGGACTTATGATCCTTGTAGCTGGAATCGTACTTATGGCCGGCTGCGCGGGAGACGATCCCGCCGGGCCTTCAGGAACACTTGCGAATGTAACGGGATTGACGATAGGAACAACTTCCGCTGGAAGAGATGTTGTTCTTTCCTGGAACGCGGTTGACGATGTTGATGGTTATAAGGTCTACTTCCGCGCTACGACAACCGCCAGCTGGACAGAAGAGGGAAGCGTAACAGCAACCACATATACCCACACAGCCTCTTCTGCAGGATACTACGCAGTGAAGGCGTACAAGGGAGACAACTACTCGGCAGATAACTCAAATATTGAAAATACATTACCTACCGATGTCTCAACAACCTACACCATCTACGATAACTACAGCGTTGAAACGCAGCCCAGCGGTTTCATCTTCGGTACAAGTTCCGGTCAGGCAGGTTCGGCCTCCAGCGCTTCATTCGTTCAGGACATCTACGCCTACGATGAGGATGCACCTACTCTCGGTGACGACACAGTAAGGCTTTACTCGGGCAGACTGTCCCCCTTCGGCAACGGAAACTACACTTACATGGCAGAGCCTGATAACGCCGGTTACTGTGAACTCTACGGTACCGGAACATGGTACGATAACTACGGTCTCTATGGCGGTGATGTAAGGGTTTTCCTCTATCTGGAGAACGGGCATTATGTGAAGATGTACGATATAGTTATTACCCCAGATCCTGCCACTGCAAACGGCACAATGGTAAGCTTCAGCTACGAGATCCAGACAGATGGACTTACTCTCTTCACAAGCAACTAGAAGAGGTTTCGAAGAACAATACGGGGGGAGCTTAATGCTCCCCTCTTTTCAATATGGAGGATGGAATATGTACCGTTCATTTATTGGTTCACCGGTACTCATTTTGCTGGTTTGCATGTTCGGCGGAACCGGAGTAATGGTAAAGTCATTATCAGCGGCTCTGCCGGAAAATCTTGACGATATTCTTGAGGAAATCAATAATCAGTACGATGGACACTGGGGAATCGGAGTGATGGAACTGAACACGGAGGAATCGGAGACTGTGGACGGAAATCGACAATTCCAGATTGAATCACCTCTCCTTCCCATGACTTCATATGGTATAGAGATGTCCAATAATGGAGTACTGTCCCTGGACTCTCTCATAGCAAGAAACGAACAGCTCTGGGAGAAACTTCACTGGTCCCAGCAGGGAGGACGCGGTACCTGCCAGGCGGTGCTGTACGTCATGGGTAAGCAGAGGATTAATGATTGGATCGAACAGAAAGATTTTTCGGGCACTGTTGTAAATGGTGTACAGCTCTTCTTCCCAGATTGCCCGCAGGTTGATCCGAACTATATCACAGCAATTGACGGACTTGGATTTTTAAAGATCATCTACGATAACCTTGAAAAACCTTATGTAGCAAATCTTGGAACAAATCCGCCTTTGTCCGATCACATCAGGGAGACCCTGGGACTGTGGAATAACATTTACGGTTGGATCGACGATACAGAGGATTGGCGACATCTGTTCATTATCGTAGACAGACCATTGGATTCCGACCTCGGTATCGTTGTTCTGGCCGAAGGGATCGAAGACCCTCAGGATGTGGACAGTGTGTTCAGAATAATCTATGAGGCTCTAACGGATTGATCCTTAAGTCTGATAGATGAAGTTAAGCTCTATCCCGTTGAGAAAGGGTAAGCATGAAAACGACTGTTTTATCATGTATCATCTTTTTACTGGTATCCTGCAGCAATCCGTGGGGACCAAATCTTTCGATAACTGTTACTCATCCACCTGCCGGGGGAGTGCAGGCGGACGAAAGCTATATCATAGAATGGACGCTCGACGCGCCGGACTATTCGAATACAGGAGTACTGCTGTTCGTGGATACCGATCTGAACCCGGAAACAGGCCTCATTCAGATATCCGATTCTCTTTCCATCCAGTCATCAGGTTACCTGTGGGATTGTTCTCTGTTTCCCGAGGATGAATACTATGTCAGGGCACTTGTGTACGAAGGAAGCAATCATGAGAGTGATTACAGCGAAGGAACAATCACAGTTGCACATAATCAACAGTTGTGAATATGAAAACTGAGAAATTGAAGCCCTTTAAAAATGTGAAACCCGTTATTGCTTGTTCAGTGATATTTACACTGTTCAGTACGACAGTTTCAGCATCGGTCCCGTCTTTTTTCCGGAACCTGGAAAGTTTTCTGGAAGGGAATTCTGAAGACGACACTTTTCTGGTGATTGATTCTATTCCGGTTCTGGAGGAATTACCCGGAATAAGGTTCAGCACAGAGGTTGTTGATCTTTCTTCCGGGAATCCTGTTATTCTGTCCGGCAATGGTGTGTTTCCAATTGGTGTTCCTGAAGTATTTTATCTCGCATGTGCGGTAGATATGATGCTGGAAGACAACCTTGCGTCAGGAACGCTGCCGGAGATCGAAACAGTATCATTATGGCTTGCCGAAGCCGGTATGGATGATACGCACTTATTCGAAACTGGAAATGTTGGTTCTCCGGAAGCCATACCTTCAAGCACAGCGGAAAATGTTGCCAGGGCGCTGCGGATCGTTCATTCGGGAATGGATATACCCGGAGTCGTTGAAATAATCGCAAATCCCGATATGGGCGAAGGACAGGCATCGTTCATTGAAGAAAGCTGCGATCTGTACGGGTGGGTCGATTCCGGGGCGAATCATAAAACATTTGTCCTGATAGCCGTATTACCGGATGGAAGAGAACTCGGATTTATTCTTCTAAGTGATGATCTCTGCTGTGAGGAAAAAGGTGATCTCGCAATGAGGTTGCTCTGGCAGACCGCTCAGCAGTATTGATTGACAGACCTTGCCAGTTGCGCTGTAAAGTGTTAAACTTATTCTAAGTTATATATTGAAAGGACGGAATAGGCTGTCCTTAATACGAGGAGGAGAGCAATGAGAAGGGTCTTTCTACTGATATGCGTTCTTGCCTTTGCCGGCACGGCCTTTGCCGGATTCTCAATCGGTTTCAAGCAGACATTTGTTCCAACATCCGTAGGCTCAAGTGGATCTGTCAGTACAGAAGATATGTATCTACTCCGTATCGGCGCCATGGCTTCCCCCGATTTTCGTATTGAGGGATACCTGGGATACATGAAGAGTTCTTTCGAACTGGATCCCGCCGTAGCAGCCTCGAAATATGATGGTTCCTCAATGATGTTCGGAGCCGGCGGGTACTACGTAATCGAAGCTCCTGCCAACACCAGTTTCAGCTTCGGAGCCCAGTTCCTTTACGGAAAATCTTCATACGAAGTGGGCGGAGTTGACGGACCCGAGACAACCTGCTGGAGTCTCGATCCTCTCATGAGGATAGATTTCGCAATTCCAGGCGCGGAACGCCTCGCGTTCTTCACAGAGTACGGAATCCGATACGGAAAAGCTACCACAACGGTTGTAGAAGAATCAGTCAGCGTCGACTACAAGTGGTCAGGGTGGCAGACATATGCGCCTACAAATATTCTGGCAGGCGCTTACTTCGTATTTTAGAGAATAGATGGTCAACAGGGGGCATGCTTTTTTGCGTGCCCCTTTTGTTTTCGTTCACTATTTCGATGTATATTCCCTCCAATATAGTCTGATTTCCAATAGTATTGAAACAATTATCGAAAGAGGTGCTTCATGGCTGTGAATTTCAGGGGGCGGAGTCTGCTTACATTGCTGGATCTTTCAATGGACGATATCAGGTACCTTCTTGACGTATCTCACCTGCTCAAGGCTGAAAGAACCGCCTTTCAGATAAACCAGAGGTTCACGGGGAAAACACTTGCCATGCTTTTCGAGAAGAGGTCAACAAGAACGCGGTGTGCTTTTGAAACGGCATTCGGGGAAGAGGGAGGTCATCCGGTATTTCTTTCAGAATCCGACATTCAGCTTGGAGCGAAAGAAAGTATAGAGGATACGGCCAGGGTTCTCGGGAGAATGTTCGACGCGATCATGTTCAGAGGATTCAGTCAGAAGACCGTGGAAACTCTCGCGGAGTTTTCCGGAGTTCCCGTTTACAACGGTCTTACGGACATGTTCCACCCCACACAGGTTCTTGCCGATCTGATGACCATGGAAGAGAACTTCGGACATCTGGCAGGATTGAATTTCGTATTTACCGGTGACGGCAGGAACAATATGGCAAACAGCCTTATGGTGGGCTGCGCTACAATGGGAATTAATTGTACAATCCTTGCGCCGGATTCACTTTACCCCGAGTCAGAGCTTGTTGATACGGTTAAGCAAATTGCTTATGATTCCGGTTCGACTATTACAATAACATCCTCTCCGGAAGAAGCGGTACCGGGAGCTGATGTTGTGTACACTGATGTATGGATATCCATGGGTGAAGAGGATAAGTCGAAGGAAAGAGTAGCGCTTCTTGCCCCGTATAGAGTAAACAGAGAATTAATGGAAATGGCAGACAATCCCGAAGTTATCTTTATGCACTGCCTTCCCGCCGTAAGGGGGAACGAAGTTACCGCTGATGTTATAGAAGGCCCTTCATCGGTGGTATGGGACGAAGCCGAGAACAGAAAGCATACCATCAAGGCTTTGATGGTATCGAGCCTGCTTTAGCTGAGGGAAAATCTAGAATAGAGATCGTTTTGCCATCAGTATTACGCAATGCGAACAGATGAAAAGTGATAAAATTTCTGAAAAGGTTGTATAATGGTTATTCTGCTTCTTATGATGATTTACAATGGTGTATCAGAGGAGTTTCTTCCAACGCAGCCCATGATCGAGGAGATAGACCCCGCCGAGTATGTGGTTGGACCGGGTGATATTCTCTGGTTCTCTTTACAGGGCGGGATTCCGCCGGAACTGTCAGGAAGCGAAGCGGGATCCATTATTTACATAACGGTTACACCCGATGGTTATGCGGTAATACCCTCCGCCGGCGCCTGGCCCGTTGCGGGGCTCAGTCTCTACGAGGCTGCAAATCTGATCGAAGCCGGCTTCACCTCCAAATATCCCGGACTCCGGGGAATGGGAGGGCTTGCGGCAATCAGGATGTTCAGGGTGCCCATTACAGGCCAGGTGGTTTCCCAGGGCATGTACAATGTCAATGGAGCAAGCAGATTGACAGATCTGTTGAACAAAGCCGGAGGAATCGCGCCGGCAGGAAGCTGGACCGCTATTCAGATAGTCAGCTCGGATGGTGACACTACAGAAGTTGATATTACCGAGTTTCTATTGAACGGTTGTATGCAGTCTAATCCTGTGCTCTCATTGGGGGACAGAGTTCACGTGCCTCAGGCTGAGGAATTCATTTCAATAGAGGGAGCAGTGAATCTATCCGGTTCTTTTTCCACAGAATTTCACGGGGCAGCAGATCAGGCGGTATGGTCGGGAAGTTCAAGAGGCATGATTGAATACATTCCGGGCGAAACCGTAAGCTGTTTCGTAAAGAGAATTGGAGGGACAAGAACATGGGCTGCGAGGGACAGCTGTTACATCCTGAGAGTTCTCGCAAATGGTGAAGAGGAAAGAATCAGAGCGCCTCTTGATATACCATCAATTGATCCTGAGCTTCTTCCGGGAGATATTGTGGTTTGCCCCGGAATACCACCCGTAGTTGCAGTAACGGGGTTCGTTTATTCTCCTGGAGTGTATCCGCATATAGCGGGAATGGGAGCGTTTTACTACATCTCTCAGGCAGGCGGTTTCCTTCGAGAAGCATCCGGATCCGGAACCAGAGTTGTGCTTGCAGACGGAAGGGAAGAACTCACAGAAGACGTCTCAGCGATTCCACCAGGATCCGTTATCTCGGTTCCCAGAAAAGTTATTGTGGGCTGGCAGGATCCTTTGCTGATCTTTACAAGTATTGCGTCGATAATTATCGCATGGAAGAGTCTGGACTGATATGAGTAAAGAAAAACGTCCCCTCTGGTATCTATTTCTCCTGCTTAAGAACAGATGGTTTCTTGTAAAGGCTCTTCTTATCATCATGATTCCTACGGTTATCATTACTTTCATGCTGAAAAAGAAATACACCGTAACTACATTGATAATGCCTCCCGAAGAACAGTCTATTCCTTCGCTGTCGATTGCCGGTATGGGGGCTTCCGAGTTTGCCGGTTATTTCAGTGGAGGAATGGGATTCTCTTTACCACTTATGACCACGATGTCGGATGTTTTTGATGAAATACTGAAAAGCAGATCCCTTGCGGAACATGTGATTTTGTCAACTTCTTTTATCGATTCTACAGATCTCAGGAGCGTATACGATCAGGATGAGCAGATTGGGCTGTACTGGGCAAGAATGAAGTTCGATGAAAATTTCTCTGCGAGTATCACTCCTTCAGGATTTCTGCAGATAGAATTTACTTCTGGAAATCCATGGTACTCCGTTGAAGTCTCCGAATCCATAGTTGCCACCCTTGACAGTATTAACACTGAAATCAACGTAAGCAGACTTGTACAGTCAAGGGTTTTCCTGGAACTACAGAACGAGATGGCTGAAAATATGCTTGTAAATGCGAACGTTGCCATGGAGAGCTTTGAAGCCGAGTATGACCTTGTGGCTCCCGAACAGGAAATGACAGAGTTTATCGAACATCTTGCTTCACTGAAAACTGAATACTCTACACTTGCAATAGAGATATCAGCCCTTCGGCAGGGAATATCAGGTACTTCAAACGCTGTAATTCTGTTTAAGGAAAGGAAAGCCGCTGAACTGCTGGATGTGATAGACATGCTTGAATTGGGCGTAGCAACTCCTGGATACGAAGATGTTATGCCAGCGATATCCCTCGAGAATTTTTCTGACATCAGTTTTGAATACGCTGTTCTCAGTGCGGATTACGAAATGGCCCTGAAACTTGCGAATACAGTGAAGATGAGTCTGCAGCAGGCAATTGTGGCTGAAGAGCGGGAGCAACCATCGGTGAGGGTACTGGATCCACCGAGACACCCCGGATGGAAAAGCAAACCCAAAAGGATACTTATTTTACTGGAGGTATTCCTGCTGGCGTTCATTTCTCTGTTCGGGTTCCTGGTAGCCAGAGAAAATATCCGTGATGTCATCGAGAAAAAGCCCGATCAGTGGGAACCCTGGAGGAAGCTGTTTAAAGAAATCAGAAGGGATTTCTCCTTCAGAAAGAAATAGCTCAGGATTCTATTCATTCATGAATTCAGTGTACATCCTGTAGCGCATTTTCGATATGGATCCATCTTCAACTTTTGACTTCACAGCACAGCCGGGTTCGGAAAGGTGCAGGCAGTCGCGAAATCTGCAGTTACCGATACAATCCGCGAATTCCGGAAAACAGAACTGCAGTTCCTGCCGGGGAAGATGATCGATGGAGAACATCCTCAATCCCGGAGTATCGATAAGGCCGGTATTCTTTTCAAGTGGTATGAACATGGCCGCAACAGTAGTATGCCTTCCCTTGCGGGTCTTAGGGTTAAGGCTTCCTATCTTCACGTTAAGAGTTGGATTGAAGTGTTTCGCCAGGGAAGATTTTCCCGCTCCGGACGGTCCTGTCATTACAACGGTTAATCCTCTGATGTGTTCAAGCAGTTCATCTGTACCAAGACCGGTTTTACAGCTGACCATGAATACAGGATAACCTGCCCCCTCGCGGCCGTACGTCGAAAGAATTCTGTTTTCCAGCCTTTCATCCCGTCTGCCGCAGAGATCCATTTTATTGAGCACCACCGTGGCCCTCAGTTCCCTCCAACTGGCAGCGACCAGGGCTCTGTTTAAGAAACCGTCACTGAAGTCAGGCATTTTGATGGACATGATTACAAGGACCATTTCCACATTGGCTGCGATTATCTGTGTGGAAGCACCCATAGGAGATGTACGCTGAAGGATGCCTGATCTGGGGAGAATTCTTTCTACAACAGGAATATCATCTGTTGTAACCGCGACAGCATTATCACCCGCGACCGGCTGCGTTTGATGATAAACCCTTCCTGCTACTCTGGCGCTGGTCTCCAGGCCGTTCTCATCGATAATAGTGACACCTCTCCTCCCTACGGAGGATATCCTACATGGGAATTTCCTGGAATTCAGAAAGGAACTTCCGTTGAGTCGGGGATGGAGAATCTTATGATACGTTCACCTTCGCGGCCCCAGCCAAGGATTTCCCGCACCATTCTTTCCAGATAAAG
The DNA here is from genome assembly GCA_021108005.1 of Candidatus Aegiribacteria sp. Taxonomy (NCBI): domain Bacteria; kingdom Pseudomonadati; genus Candidatus Aegiribacteria; species Candidatus Aegiribacteria sp. Next base: position 13,832 of record JAIORS010000054.1, on the reverse strand, counting down.
AGAATCACTCATGAGTTGCTCTATTTCCGATTCAAGAGAATCTATCTCTGCCCGAAGGCTGTCGATTGATCGCGAAATCCTGTCAACATCACCCTTCAGTCCCGCAAGGGCAATGAATCCGTGTCTGTTGAACACTAGAATAGCAACAACGATAACAAGGACGGAAACAAGTATTACGTAGAACAATCTCCAGCTGCCGCTGTCCCGTCGGTTCAAATCAATCTCTGTTGCTGTTCTCGAATATTTGTGGTCCCCTGAAGATCGCCTGAGAGCCGAGTTCTTCCTCTATACGCAACAGTTGATTGTACTTGGCAACTCTGTCAGTTCTGCTGGCGGAACCGGTTTTCAGAAGGTCGGTATTCATTGCTACGGTGAAATCACTGATATAAGTATCCTCTGTTTCTCCGCTCCTGTGGCTTACAACCGCCTTCCAGCCGTTCATATGCGCAAGATTCACAGTGTTCATTGTTTCCGTAACTGTTCCGATCTGATTGAGCTTGATGAGAATAGAGTTTGCCGATTCGGCTCTGATAGCTCGGGCCAGTCTGTGTTCATTTGTCACCAGTAAATCGTCACCGATAATAAGAATCCTGTTGCCAAGAAGACTGGTCATCCGTGCCCAGCCTTCCCAGTCGTCTTCAGCCAGACCGTCTTCGATACTTACTATTGGGAATTCGGAAATAAGTTCAGCCCAGTATTCTACCATTTGATCTGACGTAAGGCCTTCCGGGTCACATCCATGCATGAAATACCGGGCGTCTCTGTAAAATTCGCTTGCTGCCGGATCAAGGGCGATAAAAATGTTTTCACCTGCATTGTATCCTGCGTCGGCAATGCTTTCGACGATAAGTTCAAGAGCGGCACTGTTTGAAGGAAGATCAGGAGCCAGACCTCCCTCATCACCTACAGCGGTTGAAAGCCCCATGGACGAAGCTCTGCTTTTCAGGGCATGGAACACCTCTGTACCCGCCTGTAGGGCCCTGCTGAAAGTACTAAATCCTGCGGGAACTATCATGAATTCCTGTAGATCTATAGGATTTGACGCATGCTTTCCTCCGTTGAGAATGTTCATGAAAGGTACTGGAAGATGTCTTGCCCCCGGTCCGCCCAGATACCTGTAGAGAGGAAGCCCGACATGGCTTGCAGCCGCTCTTGATACAGCCATTGAAACTGCCAGCGTCGCATTCGCTCCAAGCCTGTTCTTGTTGGGAGTTCCATCCAGCCGGATCATTGTTTCATCAATTAAGGCCTGATCCAATGCCGAAAGACCGTATATCTCCGGAGCAATAATTTTTTCAATGTTCTCAACAGCCTTGAGTACACTTTTTCCACCGAAAGAATCTCCGGCGTCTCTGAGTTCAACAGCCTCATGTTCTCCCGTTGAAGCTCCGCTGGGAACCGCAGCTCTTCCCCAGCCACCACCCAGGAGAAAGACTTCGGCCTCAACAGTGGGATTTCCCCTTGAATCAAGGATTTGACGGGCATGAACATCAATTATATCTGACATATGCTTCCCTTTCTCATTTTTGGTTTTCAGATGCAAATATACATCCTGTCGATCTGTTTGCGTATATAAAGGAAAAACGGAAACTCTACCCGATGAATTCTACGAAAATGTAACCTGATTTGATCCCTTCGAAAGGTAGTCGGCTACAATACTTTCAGGTGTCATCGTTTTCAGAACTGAAAGGAATTCCTCAGCTATTTCCGGATCGAACTGCGTTCCGGCGTTTTGCTCTATTTCTTTGATGGCATAGTCAATTCCGGGGGACTTGCGATACACCCTGTCTGATGTCATGGCGTCAAAACAGTCCGCAACAGCCAGTATTCTGGCATGAAAAGGTATTTCCTGACCGGAGAGACCAGCGGGATATCCCTTTCCGTCGTACCTCTCGTGATGATATCTTACGGCGTTTATAAAGCTACCGAATGCCGTAACAGGCCGTAGAATATTGTAACCGACTTCAGGATGGGTTTTAATAACGTTGTATTCTTCCTCTGTAAGAGAACTCTCTTTATTCAGTATTATTTCAGGGATTCCAATTTTGCCTATATCATGAAGCAGAGCAGCGTTATTCAGAAGAGAGAGTTCTCTTGAGGGGAGCTTCAAATGGGAGGCTATTCTGGTAACGTATGCGGCAACATTTCTGGAGTGGTTATGGGTATAAGGGTCTTTTGCGTCTACTGCGCTGGCCAGGGCTGAGATAGCCTGGATGTAGTTTCTCTCGCTGGTTTCAAACAGGTAGGCATTGCTTAAAGCCGCAGCTGCATGTCTTATCAGTATAGGAATATATGACGGTGTTCCGGTCGAAACCTTTTCCTTGGACCAACTTGCGAGTACTATCATTCCCCTGAACGAACCAAATTCTCCAAGATCGAGGGTTTCAACTGAAGGAGCTACATGCCAGTCGGCGATTCTTGGACTTGCAAATGAATCTCTGACACCGCTATCAAGGAAGAGCTGGACATCCCAGCTGTTTTGAGTCTTTTCAAGGATAGATCGAAAATTCGTGTCCAGTATTTGTTCAGGGATATCAGATCTCATAAGCATGTAACTGAGGGGGATCATATCCTTCCCGCTGAGGAAAACACCGAAAAGATCAAAGGGAACCATGGTTTTTAAGCCGTGGTTTATGGAAGAAATAACCTGACTGGTATCAAGTGAGGATGAAAAGTCTCCCGCAAGGACATTAACCTTCTCAAGATTGTCTGCCTGTTCTCTAAGGTTGGAAGCCATTCTGTAATTCATAAGCTGGTTGCCTGCCTGGGCGGAGAACAGTCCCATCAGCTTAAGATCTCTGGTTGAGAAAGATGTGGGAATACTCGATCTGGCAACCATGCATATTCCCAGGTTGCCCTCCGGGCTGGGGATTTCAACAGCCATTACGGAAAGCACATCAGCATTTCCAGGAAGATCGTGTTGGGAATCCTCTCCCGCCAGAAATCCCCCCTTCTCGCTGAGGGCTGCTTTACTTATTGATTCCCATGTTTCCTCATCAAGAAGCTCTTCCTTTCCGCATCCAGCTTTTCTGAAAAGAGAAAGCCCTCCTGGCTCCTCTGATAAATAAATCCTTACGGAGTCTCCCCTGAAAGTTTGTTTCAGACTGTTAGCAAGAGAATCAAGATAAGCCTGAAGAGTCTGTTTTGAGATATTGATATTCACTGTCAGGTCATAAAGGTCTTTCAGTTCAGGTGAAGGAAGAACCGAAAGATGTTTTCTTCGAACCTCAAGGGCTCTTTCAACTGTCTGGTTCAGTTCCACCATTTTGAAGGGTTTTGTGACAAAATCAAAAGCGCCTCTTTGAATGGCATCCTTTGCTATATCGATAGATCCGTGCCCTGTGATAAGAATAACAAAAGTATCAGGATATTCGTTCTTTACTTTTGACGCGAGTTCAAGACCACCGATATCAGGCATCATTACATCACTGAGTATCAGGCTGAAAGAAGTATTCCTGAGGATTTCCAGGGCCTTTGCTCCGTTTTCGGCCTCGACGACGAAATAATCCTGAAGCTCAAGGACTTCCCTGCAAAAAGTTCTTACCCTTTGATCATCATCCACTACCAGGATTCTTGCCTTATTACTCATTCAGTTCCTGCCTGTATCTTCCGAAATTCCCAGACTGCTTATCCTGGCAAGAAGAGTAGTTCTCTTGAGGCCAAGAAATTTGGCTGCGCGGGTTCTGTTCCCTTTATTCCGGTTCAACGCACTAATGATATAGTGCTTTTCTATATTCTCCAACAGGGAATCAAGCCGGATCCCGTTACGGGATGAATGAATCTCTGGTGGATTGTCATAGGATGGCAGTATTCTCACGGGAAGATCCTCCGGATTTATTACATTGTTCTCGCACAAAACCACTGCTCGTTCTATCGTGTTCTCCAGCTCCCTTACGTTTCCGGGCCAGTGATACGAAAGTAAAATTGAAACCGTATTTGGACTCAGAACGGGAGAAGTCATTTTCTCAGGACCCGTCAGCCTTGAAAGGAAGTGTTCCGCAAGGGGAAGTATATCATCAGTTCTCTGTCTGAGCGGAGGTATGTGAATCTCTATAACGTTAAGTCTGTAATAAAGGTCTTCCCTGAACTCGTTTTTGCTCATCGCCTCCTCAAGGTTCATATTCGTTGCCGTTAAAAGCCGTACATCTGTCGTAAGAACCTCGGAACTCCCGATTGGTGAAAACTCACCGCCCTGCAGAACCCTTAGAAGCTTGACCTGCATCGCCGGACACATGTTTCCGACTTCATCGAGGAAAAGAGTTCCTCTGTCGGCAACATGAAAACGTCCGTGGGTTGTGGCGATTGCGCCTGTGAAAGCTCCCTTGACATGGCCGAACAGCTCGCTTTCCAGTAGCCCTTCGGGAAGGGCTCCTGAATTGACCGATACGAATGGCTGGGTAGATCTCAAAGAATTACTGTGAATTGCCCGTGCGATAAGTTCCTTGCCGGTTCCGCTTTCTCCGGTTATAAGAATAGTGCTGTCCGTCTTCGCAACCTTGGTTACAAGATCCATCACCTGTTCCATTAAACTACTTACGTAGACTATCTTTAAGATCTTTTTGCCCTTGGTCCGGCTGAAGGATGTGCAAAGAGCCTTGCTGACAGCGGACAGTACGGTGCTGGTTGTGAATGGCTTGGGTATGTAATCTACAGCGCCCTCTCTGAGAGCCCTTTTGGTGGTTTCAATGGAGGCGAAACCGGTAATTATTATAACCGGCATAAAAGGGTATTTCTTGACAACTATTTCAAGAATTTCCAGCCCGGATACATCGGGGAGCCTTATGTCAGTAATAAGGAGATCGTAGCTTCCCTTTTTTCTGAGCCTGCTCAGACCCTCTTTTCCGCACCTGGCTGTGTCGCAGATGTATCCGGAAATTTCAAGCGTATCTTTAAGAAGAGTAGTGATAATCTCTTCGTCATCGATTACCAGTATTCTGTTTTTCTTCGTATTATTGTCATTCATAATACGGGTATGGTAACACAATTTTGATGGATGTCAATATTTTGACGAAAAAGGAAAAACTTCTATTGAAATGCCTGATAGCGATAACATCTCTTATAATGGCTTTCTATGTAATATCCTGTGGAGGAAAGCCGGAAGAGGGTGAAATAGTCATTTGGGCGAATGACATCGTTCCTGCTGATTCACATGCCGAAAAAGACACACTTTCACTTATTCCGTTAACTGTGGATACTACAGTTATAGATACTTTGGATACTACGTTACCCTCTATGGATTCGCTGACCGTACTCCCGGATTCCCTTGCCGCTGACAGCTCGTTAGTGATAGAGTCCGATCCGGCTGAATGTCCCTTTGAGAGGGTAAATATTGAGATAAACGGATCCATATATATCAGTCTGAACAACACGGTTGAGAATTCTGATGTCCTCGGGGCGCATATAGTCAGGTGTATGTGGTGGAATACCAACCCATGGAGAGGTATGAACGCTGGAGATTCTCTCCTGGTTCTTATCGGAGAAACAGGGAGGGAAAACCAGGTTGTCGCCCTGAGCTATATTCCCAGGGAAGGAACGACAAACAGGCCTTTTTCGGTCTACAGTTTCAGAATGACAGGGGACAATTATCCTTCTCACTACTACTCCGACGGAACTGAAGTAATGAAGCTGCTTAATTATATGCCAATAACGACCTTTGAAGAAATGACAGGACCATATGGAGAACCAAGGGGTAACCACAGCCATTCCGGTGTAGATTATAAAGCACCTGAAGGGACTCCCGTCCGCACCTGCAGAGGAGGTTCTGTAATAAGGGTGAACTGGAATCATGATTACAACGGCAATTGCATAGAGGTTGGAATCGGTGGCGGATACAGCGAAATATTCCTTCATCTGCAGGGAATCGCTGAGGGAATCCGTGTGGGAATGGTATTGGAAAAGGGTAGGATAGTCGGTTATGTGGGTAATACCGGAATCACATCAACCGCGTCTCACCTTCACTACCAGATAAATGATGAGAATGGAAACCCAATAGACCCTTACCTGTTCTTCAGTTCCCACAGACGAAGCTTGCCCGCGGGGGATATGGTGGAATTCCGTTGTTTCAGTGAAAACTGTGACCGATGGTTCAGAACGGAGTTAGAGTAGTAAAAGAACGGCGGATTCAGTTTAATCCGATAGGAATATATTACAGTCTCCCGTATACACACCGGTACGCAGTCGGATATATATTAGTCTTGATTATTTTACCAGTGAACACTTGATTAACCAGGCTGGAGAAGAATGGCAGTAATTCTTGGCATTAACTGTTACAAACATGACGCGGCGGCAGCACTCCTTGTAGATGGGAAACTGGCGGCGGCAGCCGATGAGGAAAGATTCCGGAGGATAAAGCATTATCCCGGATACCCTGAGAAGGCTATCGAGTTCGTCATGAAAGAAGCTTCCGTCAAGCCGGAGCATATTGATCATATTGCTTTCTACATGCTTCCCGCTCTTGTTATGAGGGAGAACATCTCCTACAGCAGGCATTATCTGTTCAAACAGGGAGGAATTTATTTCCTTCTCTCTCAACTGAACGGTGCCCGCAGGATGAGAAATATTGGACAAACTGTCCGTTTGCACCTCGGAGAAAACCTTTCGGCACCTGTCAATTTTATCGAGCATCACAGGGCACACGCTGATGCAGCTGTCTTCTGCTCGGGGTTCGACAACACGGCAGTACTTACAATGGATGGCGTAGGGGAGAGGGATACGAGTCTTTCAGCCAGTTACAGAAATGGCAGCCTGGAAATACACTCATCATCAAGGTTTCCAAACTCCCCGGGAATTTACTACAGTGCCGTAACCAAGCACCTTGGTTTCACTCCTGACAATGATGAATACAAGGTAATGGGGTTGTCCAGCTACGGAGATCCCGAGTTTCTTGATCTCTTCCGGAACATTATAAGCAGTGCCCATGGCAGAATAAAGGTTGATACACGCATGCTTAATATTCATATGGGCGTGCATGAGTCGGGCTTTTCTCCGAATGTTCTGAGAAGAATAGGTCCCCCCAGAAAGCCCGGAGCTGAAATAACCGATGTGCATAAAAACATTGCCTGTTCTGCCCAGAGGGCGCTTGAGGAAACAGGGCTTGCCCTGGCTCGTTATCTTAAGGAAACTTCGGGAATGGAAAGGCTGGTTATTTCGGGCGGAGTCGGGCTTAACTGCGTAATGAACGGTCTGATTGAAAAGGAAACCGGCTTCAGCGAAGTCTACCCCCTTCCTGTATCCCACGATGCGGGAACATCGATTGGAGCAGCCCTGCAGGTTCACAGAAAGTTCTACCCCGGAATTTCGCTGGTCAGTCCGAAGAACATGTATCAGGGTCCTTCCTATACGGAGGAAGAAATACTGGACACGCTGAAAATGGCCGGACTTTCGAGGGAGAAACCTGACAGACTCGCTGATAGAACAGCTGAACTGATAGAGCAGGGCAAAATTGTGGCGCTTTTCAACGGCAGAATGGAGTTCGGGCCAAGGGCTCTTGGGAACAGGTCAATCCTCGCCGATCCCAGAAGGAATGATATGAAGGATATCGTGAACAATGTAGTGAAACACAGAGAACCATTCAGACCCTTCTGCCCCAGTTGCCTTGAGGAACATGCCGGGGAGTATTTTGAAGGCTGCGGCGCAGCTCCCTACATGATAAAGACATATCCCGTAGTTACCGAAAAAAGGAAGGAGATCCCGGCCGTTACCCATGTCGATGGAACGGCACGTGTCCAGACTGTTTCCCGAGAAACGAATCCGTTCTATTATGATGTAATTGATTCGTTCTACAAAAGGACGGGAGTACCGGTGGTTCTTAATACATCGTTCAATATTATGGGAGAGCCTATTGTTACAACACCGGTTGACGCTATAAGGTGCTTTTACGGAACAGGTATCGATTTTCTGGTTATGCCCCCGTTTATTCTTACCAAAGAACCTGTTGGGAAGTGAGTGATCAGTGATTACCGCTCTTGGAAGAGGAACCGTTCTTATAGCCGATGAGAATCTGGAAAGGGCTATGCTGCTTAAGAATAGAATCTCCGCCATGGGGTACGGCGCCAGTATTCAGTCAAGTGCCAGGAAGACTCTGCGAAAGGTGCGATCGAGGTCTGTAAATGCTGTCATTATTTCCGCGAATATAGGGGACATGCATGTTTCCGCTTTCCTTGAAACTCTGCGCAAAGCGAACCTTGCAACCGGAATAGTTATCTATGGGAAGAATATAAGCGCGGAGAATGCCGTGAACTGGATGAAGTCCGGCGCAGTGGATATTATTCTGCGTATCGAAGATGAACAGGCTCTGAAGGCAGCTATTCAGAGAGCGTTCTCTTTTTCCATCAGATCGGTCGAAAGCAGATCCTCTTCCGAATCATCCGAAAGTAAAGATATCCCTCAGCTTCTTTACAGGAGCCGCATCATGGGTGACGTTGTAAGAAAGGCCAGAAAGGTTGCTCCGGTAAAGGTTACCGTACTTATAACAGGGGAAAGCGGAACCGGCAAAGATGTTCTGGCGAAACAGATCCATGCTCTCAGCGGAAGAACGGGAGCGTTTATGGCTCTGAACTGTGCAGCGATACCCGAAACTCTTCTGGAAGATGAGCTTTTCGGTCATGAGAGAGGGGCGTATACCGGAGCGGAAAGCGCAAGGGAGGGAAAGTTCGAAGCATCCTCCCACGGGACCCTCCTTCTGGACGAAATAGGAGAGATTCCCCTGGATACACAGGTAAAATTGCTTCGGATACTTGAAGACAATATTGTTACAAGGCTTGGAAGCAATCAGCCCCACCCCGTTGATGTGAGGCTGATAGCGGCGACCAACAGCAACCTTAAATCATCCGTAAAGACAGGTGCATTCAGAGAAGATCTTTATTATCGGCTTAAAGTTGTAGAGATTCATATACCCCCTCTGCGGTCCAGAAAAGGGGATATACCAATGCTTGCCATGTCATTCCTGAGGGAAGCCGCAGAGAAACACAACCTTCCCATGCCTGAAATTACTTCGGAAGCTCTTGAACATCTTGTGGCATTCAGCTGGCCGGGCAATGTACGGCAGCTGAAAAACCTCATGGAAAGTCTTCTTATTATATCCGGCAGCGTGATAGATACAATGGATTTACCCTCGGAAATAGCGGACCTGCCTTCCGGGGAAACGCAGAAGCTTTGTATGGAACTGCCCATTTCTCTTGATGAGCTTGAAAAGCAAGCCATAAAGAAAACTCTTGAAATCACAGGAGGGAACAGAACCAAAGCAGCAGAACTTCTGGAAATAGGGCGCAGAACGCTTCAGCGGAAGCTGAAGGAGATGTAATCAGCCCGCTTATCTGAAATACGTAGTTTGGAGGATTCAATGAAAGTGATAAAAACGGGGTCGATGATTCCCGATAAATACAAATGGGGGTTAATCGCCTTTGTTGTGTTTCTCTGGTTCGTTCTTGGGGGGCCCTTCTACATAGTTGATCCTGAGGAGGAAGGGGTGGTTCTCACGTTTGGAAGGTACACCTCCACCACTGAGCCTGGATTCCATTTCAAATGGCCCTGGCCGGTACAGACGGTGTTCAAACCGGCGGTGAACGTTGTTCAAAGGATAGAAATCGGCTTCAGAACCATTTCGGACAACCCGCCATCCTACATCAGCTTCACGAACGACAGGGAAATGCTGGGTGAGGCGGAGATGCTCACCGGAGACGAAAATATCATAGATTGCGCAATAATAGTTCAATACAGGATCAAAGACGCTGTTGATTATCTCTTCAACGTCCGTGACCAGGAGGGGACCCTGAGAGACATAGCGGAATCCACTACAAGACTTATTGTAGGAGACAATGCCATTGATGCCGTGCTCACTACAGGAAAACTGGATATCCAGAACCGTGTCATGGAGATGACGCAGCTGATATCCGATGAGTACGGACTGGGAGTGAACATCATAGCTGTTCAGCTCATGGATGTTCAGCCGCCGCAGCCGGTTTCCGCGGCTTTCAAGGACGTTGCTACAGCCAGGGAGGATATGCAGGCCTACATTAACGAAGCGGAGAGTTACAGAAACCAGCGGATTCCGCAGGCCCTAGCGGATTCTGTGGAAATGGTGAACGAGGCCATGGGTTACAGCGCGGGCAGGGTCAACAACGCTATCGGAGAAGCGTTCAGATTCACCGCGGTTGCTGAGGAATACAGGAAAAGCCCCGCTGTTACCGCCACCAGGCTTCACCTCGAAACTCTTACAGCTCTGCTCGATACTGTTCCGGTAACCGTGGTTGACGAAGCGGCAGGTGCCCTGACTCACTACAACCTTGTTGGAGGTGACAAATGAGACGCTTGAAACATCTGCTTTACGGCATAGCCGCGCTCTTCATCCTTATGGTAGTACTGGGAGCCTTCTTCACCGTATCCGAAACGGAACAGGCTGTTATACTTCAGCTGGGAAACCCCGTCCGCGTTATTGTAGGCAACAGAACGTCCGAAGAGATAGCCGAACTCCAGGAATGGATCGACGAAAATGCTCCGGGAGTGGCTCTGAGCCAGGGAGCCGGGCTTTACTTGAAAATACCTTTCCTTCAGCAGGTGAAAATATTCGATGACAGAATTCTCGAATACGATGATCCCCCTGCAGATGTTGTAACCAAGGATAAAAAACATCTGAATGTTGATTGTTACGCCAGATGGAGAATACAGAACCCTCTTCTTTTCCTCAGGAGAGTAAGAACCGAAAACGGGGCGCTATCCAGGCTGGATGACTTAATCTATTCGATGATCAGGCAGGAACTTGGAAAAAGTAATCTTATACAGATTGTAAGAAGCACAAACGAGCCCATTGGTCTTGGGGACTATGTAAGGCTCGTTAACAACGTCACCTATTCCGATTCTCTTGAGGATATCGAGATAGATGAAGAGGGGGAGATCCGCGAGACGATAAAACTGGTAAGGATGATTCCTTCCCAGGGGAGAATAGCGATTCTTCGGAGAGTAACGTCAACCTGCAGATCGATGGCTGAAGATTACGGCATTTACATCGTTGATGTCCGAATAAAACGGGCGGACCTTCCCGAAGAGAACCAGGCTGCCGTTTTCACCCGTATGCAGGCCGAGAGGAACAGAATCTCCAACCGGTACAGGGCTGAGGGCAGAAGAATGTCCGATGTCATCATAGCGAACACTGACCTGCAAGTTGATTCCATCAGGGCGGAAGCTAACCGGACAGCGCTCACAATAAGAGGAATCGCCGACAGTACGGCAGCGGCGACCTATGCTGAGGCTTACAACAGCTATCCTGATTTCTACAGTTTCGTCCGATCACTTGAGACGCTTGAAGCTGTCATGGGAAACTCAGGCAGCATAATTGTAGGAACCGATGGTATCTTCGAATACCTGGTTTCAAATCCCGGAGAATTTCTTTAGGGGAGACTCTTTATGGGTGATGTTTTCGACGATGACCGCTACTGTTTCGTATGCGGGGAGAGAAATCCCTTCGGCCTGCAGCTTGAACCGGTTGGGGAAAACGGGAAGGGCATTATTCAATGGATGCCGAAAAAGCGTCACCAGGGATACGCGGGAGTCGTTCACGGGGGGCTGATATCGACACTTCTTGATGAATCGATGGCATACGCCGCCATGAGCGTGGCGGGATTCTGCGCCACAGCGAATATTTCCGTCAGGTTCATGAAACCTGTTCTAATAGAAAGAGCGGTAAGGATTGAGGCGGAAATGATCGAGCATAGAGGGAAAATTATAAAGCTTCAGGCATCCGTGTTTCAGGATGGTGAAGAGAAAGCCCGCGGAAAAGCTACTTTTGTATCTGTACCCGGAGAAAGACAGGATACTTGAAGAAGCCCCGGGTTCTTCTTACCGGGGCCGCAGGTAGACTGGGCTCCGTTATCAATAATGATCTTTCCGGTGTGTGGGATATTCTTCCCTCGACCCGAAGGGGAGAAAAGGGAACAGTGAAGTGCGATATCCTTTCAGAAAAGGATAGAGAAGGCCTTCTGGGAGAAGACTTCGATATGGTTGTGAATACAGCCGCGGTATCTTCTCCCTCCTGCTGTGCGGACCGGCCTGCCGAAAGCTGGATTCTGAACACAGTCTGGCCTCGTTTACTGGCTCAGTACTGCGGATCGAACAACATTCCTTTTGTTCATTTTTCGACGGATCTTGTGTACAGCGGGGGAAATCCACCCTACAGAGAAACCTCTCCCGCAGTTCCGAAGTCGTTCTACGGATGGACCAAGCTTGTTGCCGACATACTGATTCAAAAAGCGTGCCCCGATGCTCTGATAGTAAGAACATCGGTTCTCTGCGGAGAGACTTCTTCGAACAGAACAACATTCTCCCAGGATGTACTTTCGGGCAGGGTTAACACTGTATACGTTGACAGCTGGAGGAACCACACTCCCATTCACTGGCTTGCGGGTATTCTTCCCGAACTGGTCTCAGAAGGGAAATCCGGGCTTGTGATAGCTTCGGGCAAATACTCCCATTCCCGTTCCGCCTATGCGGAAGCTCTTTTAAGGAAACATGGAAAAAGCGAAGAATATCTTATACAGGAATATGCGCCTCCAGGTATTCCCGCAAGGCTCAACCTGATGGGGGAGTACTACACTTCGTCAATTTACTGAAGGAAGAAAGCTGATGAAATATGCAGGCTAAAAGCAAACTGATAGAAAAAGGTATTCAGGCCGGTGAAATAGACATGTACGATGAAGATACCATCTGGTCGCAGAACAGCGGAGATAAGGTGGATATCGCGGAAGAGCTGATGCGGATAATCAGGGAAATCTTCAAATTAACCCCTCTTGACCGCAAACTGAAGGCCCTTTCAATCGGATGCGGTTCGGAGCCGCAGTTTCAGATTCTTGAAGCGGCGTTCAGGGGCGGATTGTACCTTCTTGATATCGACAGCGTACCCCTGTCCGTAATCAACAGGCGGGTTAAGAGCCACTGGATAAGCCATGTAACCACCATACAGGCGGATTACAATAAAGCATTGATTCACGCCGCAGAAGCAAAACGTTTTCTTAAAGAAACTCTGGCTGGCAGCAAACAGGATCTGATAACGCTACATCATTCTCTTTACTACGCAAGCGAATCTGACTGGACCGAGCTGTTCGTCAGTCTCTACGATATCATCCTGGCTGAAAAGGGAGCCATACACGCTGTAATGATGTCTTCCGTTTGCAGGGAAAAGGATTCAACCACATGGCTTTACAACCACTTCGCGGGGAAATTCTTCGGATGCAGAAACGACCAGGACCTTGCCTCATTCGGCAAAGCACTGGGCAGGATGCCAGGATTCGAAAAAGCTGATATCAAGGTCGAGACCCACAGAGTGAAGTTCTTCAGCGATGATTTCGAAAAACTTATGGCGGTGATATGGATGATACTTCTGTATCCGAATGTGCATGATTATTCACATGACCAGAAGGAAGAAATAACCGAATACGTTTACAGCAACTTCTACAAGCCCGAAAAACCTCTTGTTCAGCTGCAGGACCATCTCATTGTAAGTAATTGAAGCTATCCACGGTCATCCTATTTCCGCCCTGTAATCAGAACGGGTTCTACGAATAGTACTTACATGTCTTTTCTTGGTACGTTGTTTTCCGCGTGCTATTTTATACTTCAGAAAATCGTTCTTCGGATGCCTTTCGCATAATTTTTGTAGGGGCGAAGATGAACACTTTATTTTTTCTGCATACCATATACCCGACTACTTCTCGTTCCGGCAAAAATTCTAAATGCTCCGTTATGAAATGTTCTACTATCAGTCCTGAAGATTCTGCGTATACTATTTTGCATGAAGCGCATCAAGCACAGCTTTTGGATTTTTTGATGCAATACGCAACAAT
>JAIORS010000053.1 GCA_021108005.1 Candidatus Aegiribacteria sp. | reverse complement strand
TGGATATCCCTATGGTGGAGTATACCCTATTGACATCAGTCAGCTAATGAGTGACCCTAGGAGTCAAGAGCAATTCTGATTTCGTTGAGAAGTACACCCGGGTTGTAAGGCTTGCTGATTAATTTCATTCCCTTTTCGCTGACGAAACGTGTGTGAACAGCATTGGAACTGTAGCCGCTTGTGAAAAGAACATTCATATTCGGAGATATTTTTAGTATTGTATCGTTTACTTCTCTGCCGCTCAATTCCGGCATTACAACGTCGAGCAGAACCAGTGAAATACTGTCGGCATTCTGCTCGAATATCTCAATGGCCTCCAATCCATCCTTCGCCATGAGAACAGAATAACCGGCCTCCTCCAGTATGTGTCTTACAAGTCTGCGAACCGATTCGTCATCTTCTGCCACAAGAATGGTTTCGGAACCACCAGGAACCTTTTTTTTCACCGTAGTGGTGATATGCTCAGCGGGTCGATCAACTATCGGCAGATAAACCTTGAAAGCGGTTCCCCTGCCCTTTTCACTGTATACATGAACGAATCCGTTATGTTGTCTTACGATTCCGTACACGGTAGAGAGCCCGAGACCGGATCCCTTGTTGATATCTTTGGTAGTGAAGAACGGTTCGAAGATAACTTTACAGGTATCTTCATCCATCCCGCAGCCTGTGTCAGTAACGGTTAAAAGCATATAGCTCCCGTGTTTGGTCCAGGGATAATTTCTGCAGTAATCCTCTATTACTAAAATATTCTCTGTCTCAATAGTGAGACTTCCACCTTCAGGCATGGCATCCCGGGCGTTGACACACAGATTTGTTATCACCTGCTCAATCTGTCCGGTATCAGCGTGAACGGTACCGGACTTACCGCAGGGAATGAACTCGAATTTGATATTTTCACTGATCAATCGCTCGAGCATTTTAAGAAGTTCGTTAATCAGGTCGTTCAGGTTGATATCCCTTGACATCAGAATTTGCCTTCGTCCGAATGCAAGCAGCTGCCTTGTAAGATCCGCGGCCCTTTCGGCACTCTTGCGGATTTCCTTTACGTAACAAAATCCAGGATCGTCTTCGGACAGGCTGGCACTCGCGAGATCCGTGTAACCGAATACCGCCTGAAGGATGTTGTTGAAATCGTGTGCTATTCCACCAGCCAGAGTTCCGATAGCTTCCATTTTCTGTGACTGCCGGAGCTGTTCTTCGAATTGCCTGCGCTCGGAGATGTTTCTCGTGATTCCCTGAAAGCCAATTGGTTGTTCATTGTCATCGAGCAGTAAGCGGCCGGTGATTTCAACGGGAACCATCTCTCCGTTCTTATGCAGTAATCGAGTTTCAAAGGTGATGCCAGTTGATTCGCTTCCTTTCTTCAATTCCTCCATCGAGATATCCGATATATTTTCAATATCATCAGGATGGCAATGTTCAGATAAATTGCTTCCAATCCATTCATCCTGCGTGAATCCAACCATCAGATAAACGGCAGGATTGACATATCTAAAATTAAATTCAAGGTCGGTCAGCCAGATACAGTCAATCGTATTGTCGGCGAGCAGCCTGTATTTTTTCTCGCTCTCTTCAAGCGCTTTCTCGGCCAGGATGGTCTTCCGACTGACTTTTACCTCACGTATCTCCCGCTCGATGGCAGGGCAGAGCCTGGAGAGATTGCTTTTCATCATATAATCATTTGCGCCGGCTTTCAGGGCTTCTACAGCGATTTCCTCGCCAATTGATCCGGAGACGATAATGAAAGGCAGATTCAATCCGGATTTCTGCAGGATCTGAAGCCCGTCGAGAGCCGTGAACTGAGGCATGGTATAATCAGCGAGTATCACATCGTATGTATTTGTTTCCAGAGCTGTCTTCATATCCGCGGCGGTCTGTACACGATCCCATTCTATATTGAAACCATTCTTCCTGATGTGCCTTACCACAAGCTCAGTGTCGTCGATGGAATCTTCAAGAATCAGTGCACGGAGTGAAGGGTTCGCGGAATTCATTGTTCCGAAGGCGGTTCGTTGAAAACGAGTCGGTAAATCCTTATGTGTAGAATCGGTTCAGAGAATTCGTTGATATTGACAGATTTCCGGATATGTTCGTTTTCCATGTTTCACGCCTCCCGAAACTCAGCAATGTACCGTCATGTACTTTAATTATAGTGTATAACAGAAAATCGCGCCATTTCGCCTTCCGCCCGGATTCTCTCTCAGTGCAATCATTGTCTTAAAACGTATAACTTGTATCTTCATTCACTACGAAAATTACTTTGAACCGGGTGAAGCCACGGAACAAACAGGTCACCCTAACTCTGAGATGTGATATGCCTAAATATTCAGGAAAGTGCCCACCCATTCGCGAAGCAGATATTTACAGCGGATGTCCTTTCAATTGTTTGTACTGCATCGCAAAACAGCGGCATTCTGAAAAAATCATACCTACCGGCCGGGAACGGGAGCTCATTATGAGCCCAGTATCAGATATCCCCCTGTACCTCTCTCCCTGGACTGATCCTTACCCTCCCTGCGAAGAGGAACAGTTCCGTACCGGTTCACTGGTAAGGTACCTCTCCAGAACAGGGCAACCGTTCTATATAATTACCAGGAGCCTGCTCGTGAGAAGAGACATCGATGTGATAAGGGATAGCAATCGGGCTTTTGTAGCGATATCACTGAACACTCTGGATGAAGGTATAACCGAACTGCTTGAACCGGACGCCCCGGGAGCAGGCAAGAGGGTTGAGATGATTGAAGAACTGGCCGGAATCACCGGACTGAGAACCGTTATCAGGATTGACCCGATTATGCCCGGTATCACCGATGGCGAAAGATTGCTGGAGCTTCTGCAATGGGTATTGAAAGTAAAACCCTTCGCTATCGGAGTTGAAACGCTGCGAATAGATTCTTTCATTTCATCCAGGTTGAGGAATGTGCTTCCAGAAACATGGTTCGATCGTATGATGGAGTACTATTCACCACCTGGTGAGATTCCGGTCCATCCCGCATTGGAATGGCGGCTGGATCTGTTCCGGCGGATTGCGTCGATGTTCGAGAAAACGGGAGTCAGAGCGTGTTTCTGCCGGGCAACCTTACCCGAACAGATCACACCATGGGACTGCCGTGGAGGGTACTGATTGATATTTAGGATTTCTCCAGTGCTTTTTCACGAGCCTCCACTATTTCCTGCCAGGTTTCGTCCATAGTATCCGGGATTCTGATCCTTCCAGTATCAGGCTTGCGCGCCAGGGTCAAAGCACCCGCAGGGCACGTGGTCACACAGAGACCGCATCCGATGCACCTGAACGGGTCGAACTCCACTTTGTCTCCGTCACTCGTGAATGCATTCATCCGGCATCGTTCGATACAGATTCCGCAGCCAACGCACAGATCACAATCGAACTCCGCGGTGAACGGGCTGAACACTGCTTCGGATGGTTTCGGGTGCCTTATAAGGCTTTGAAGTACCCCGCAACAACAGCTGCAGCAGCAGCATATCGCTACTACATTTCTTGAGTTGGAGGGCTGCAGCACCAGGTTATCGGCATCGGCCTTCGCCAGGATATCCAGTACCTCTGAACGGTTGATTGCACGGCCTTTGCCTTCCCTGACATAGTAGTCGGCCCAGTCCCCGAACATAAGGCAGGCTTCAACCAGGGCGTCACATCCTTTTCCGTCCATTTTCGCCTCGAGACGACAGATACAGGGAGCAACGGCAAAGCGGTCCTGGCTGTCCAGAAGCTTCACTACATGCTCATGGGGGTAAGCCTCCAGTTGCGGTTCGATACTTTCACCAATAGGTATTGTCCGCATCTGGGGAATTGTCCTGACTGGCCTTCTCCGTTTCATTGTACTCCAATAAGCATTCACATCGTCGATAAGTCCCATGGTCAGATGGTTGACCTGAAACTCCCATATACCCACTACGAAGGGTACAGCCTGGTAGATTGGGGATCCATCTTCAGCGAGAGCTGAGAAAATAAGACCCCTGTGAGCCATTCTGGAGAGCATCGGGCCCACCTCCTCCGGAGTCAGCCCTGCCTTCCCTGAGATAACCTCAACACATTCTCTGTCCAGGGAGAGGTGGATAGCCAGCGCTGCTTCCTCCGGTGTGAAAAGCCTCTTGAGCAGGCGGATTTCAGCTCCGGTCTCGGAGGGTTGGAATCCTCCGGGAAGTTTATCCAGGTACTCTGCAAGACTCCTGTATGGATTGTCGCCCATCTTATCAACCTTTCGTATTCAACCGCAATTCAGTGTCTAGAATTATAATAAAGAGGGTAATTCTTTTCTGTCAAGTAAATAAATATCTGATAGTTCTCGGAACGGGACATCATCTGCAACGGATTTGCCGAACCTTAGTAATATATGTATTGTCTTATTCATCCTTGAAGAAGGATTTAGAGTATACTTTATCTTAGATTTTTTGTCGTTGTACAACAGCTGCTGGATAATGGCAGAAGATTTAATTAGTATCAGGTTGTCCTTGCCCTATCCATTTGATCCCTGTTCTCTTTTTACTATTGAGCCATTTGAAATAAGGCAGGATACGTGCTGGTTCGATCTGGAAAACCAGTATCCCTGGATACTGGGATCGGAACCTTTCTCAATCGGATTTAATTGTGCTGCAAACCATAACATCGATTTCGTAACATTCTCTTCAGAGAGATTGTGGATTGAACCTCTTGCGCACAGAATTGCGGACAAGCTAAAAATGCTGACCAACTCGGATAATTGATCAATTGTGAGAAGACCAAACGCCTTGAACGCATACATCCTCCATCCATAGTAGATTGGAGAATATGAGGACAAATGAATTTCATTTATCTGCACGACAGACGCGAAATAGAAGAATTCCTGAGGAAGGATATCTATCTCAATATATGGGATTGGGGATGATTATAACCATCAGGATATACCTGCGTCTTCTACATAATGTTGAACATTCCGGCCTGAACAGCATGACGGAGAAGCAGTGATTGATCACAACAGTATCTCAGGAAAATGCGCTTTTGTTGTTCTGATACTGTGCGCTGTATTTTTGACTGTGGCCGTGGTACTCTCGGGCATGCAGTTGAACCATGACTGCGCACTTCTGCTTCAATGCGGGAGACTCATCACCGAGGGAAGCATACCGTATATCGATCATATAGAGACAAACATTCACATGGCTCAGTACATCCATGTTCCACCGGTACTTCTATCACGACTGCTGAATATCGATGTTGCTCTGGTATTCTTTCTTGGTGTGCTTTTCTTTTCTTTCTACAGCTGCTGGACAGTATATCTGGTGATACGCAAATCGGGGATCCTTCACTCACGAGCAGGTATGCTTCTTGTCGCTTCAGCTGTGCTGGTTTTTTCGATGCAGATATTCAGGATCGGTGATTTCGGACAGAGAGAGCATCTTTTCGTTTTAGCCTGCCTTCCCTTCGTTCTCCTCAGGCTGTCGAGATATAATGATTGTGAAGTTAACAAATCCGTTGCCGTTATTATCGGCATCTTTGCCGGACTCATGATGTTGTGCAAACCCACCTTCTTTCTGATTATTGTGTTGATCGAAGTATGGATGAGACTTCGTTATGGAAAGAACAGATCACACGGCAAACCAGAGATACTCGCGGTCTATTCGATTCTATTCCTGTTTGCGGTTCACCTGCTGCTGTTTGCGGGGTCGATACACTCACCGTTCTTCACCAGATGGCTTCCGTACATTGCAAAGCATTACAGCTCGTACGATGCGGCCATTTCCGAGATGATACGATGGCATCTGAAGTGGTGGTTTGTAATGCTTACGGGAATCGTCGCCGGTCTGTTCCTGAAATCCAGGGTCGGGCCGGCCTTAAGGCGGCTTTTTGAACTACTCATACTTGCAGTCATTCTTGGAATCATGTCATTCTTTATACAGCACAAGGGCTGGACGTACCAGCTTATTCCGGCATTTGGATTCAGTATTGTGCTCTGGACGACAGTCGCAGCGGTTTTCGAGGAAAATCATGGGCATACGGGAACCATCGGAAAGATGCTTGGCAACGCTTTACTCTTCAGTCCCTGCATCATCTGTCTGCTTCTGGCGGGAAGTTCTTTCCGGTTTGCCGATACACAATACACAGAAATGAATGAGTACATTGAGCTGATAAACTCGCATTCCAGCGAAGGAGACCGGATATCCTTTATCTCGACCGATGTTTATCCTATGTATCCAACCCTGGTATATGCTGACAGGCTGCCCGGGACAAGGTTCATGTCAGCCTTCCCGATAGCACTTGCCTACTCTGATGAAGCTGCTGACGACTCTTCTGTTTTTCCCTATCGCCCACCGGATGAACAGACCAGTGAAGAGCGACTCTTCCTTGCTGAACTCGGTTCGGACATACTGGAAAACAGACCTGTTCTTGTCTTCATAATGTCGACCGATGATTGCCAGGCATGTCCGACCGGGTTCAGGATTGAGGAATATCTCACTCACTCAGGATGGATAGCAAAGTATATGCGTGAATACCGGTTCTTCTGTACAATTGAAGGGTACAGTGTTTATCGGTTGATCCGATACGGGGAATCTATTCATCAGGTGGCTCCCGGCCTCATCTTCTCGATGATAAGAGAAACTCCGTAAGCGAATACCATGATAAGTATAACGACAGCCCCGTCGGCAATGGCGGCGAAAATCGAGTTTCCTTATGTTCTGATTCTGCCGGTATCACCGATGGAGAACGGCTAATGGAACTATTGCAGTGAGTACAAAAGTAAAACCTTTCGCTATCGGAGTTGAGAAGTTGAGAATAAATACTTTCATTTCATCCGGTTTAAGGTATGAGCTTCCAGAATCATGGCTAATCGCATGATGGAGCACTACTCACCGACTGGTGGGATTCAGGTCCACCCCGCACTGGAATGGCGGCCGAATCTGTTCCGGCGGATCGCGTCGCTGTTCGAGAAAACGTACGTCAGAGCGTGTTTCTGCCGGGGAGGGTACCGATGGTAAGTTCCCTCTATCTGATGCCTACAAGCAAGTGCAACTGCGTTTGTGAGTACTGCTACTGTCCTGAAAATGGAGTGCGGGGCGATTCCAGTCTCTTCATGAGGATAGCGGAATCATTTACAACACACGCATGCAACTCCGGTTTTCCGGCAAGATCCCAGATAAGATTCACCGGCGGGGAACCATGGCTGGAGAAAAAGTTATTACCAGCCATAGCTGATCTTTTCTTCCGACGGGTTACAGATGGCTGGGTCGTTGTGAATACCAATGCGACAATCCTTCCCAAAGAGATTCTCAGAGATTTCAGTAGAAATAAACGGCTGATCCATGTGGTTTCACTGGATGGTACCGAGAGTATTCACGATTCAAGGAGGAAAACATCCGATGGTCGGGGCAGCTTTCATCAAGTTGTGACAGGTATAAAGATATTGATGGATCTGAACCTTCCCGTTTATCTGAACGCGGTATTCGACACAGGGAGTTCAAATCATCTTCCAGAGCTGTTACGTTTCATCTCCTCCGAGTTCGGTCTCGGAGAGCTTTCGATCTCTCTCCGATACACTGATACGGATCCGATGTCTCCGGAAGAGCAATACGATCTTCTGAAGAACGCGTACTCGGCAGCGTCTTCCCATTCAATACGACTTGGAGGGCATCACAGGCTTCTCCTGGGATTCCTGATTCCTGAACTCAGGTGCAACGCAGGAAGCTCCACGGCTCTTATCGACCCTCAGGGAATGGTCTATGCGTGCCAGAGATTCGTCGGTCGGGTGAAGCCCGATTGCATGTGGACCGAGGACTTCGACTGGAGTGGTTTCAGCTCCGGGCAGCAGTGCGGTCCCATCTGCGGAGATAATGCTGACAACTACATTGGTAAGAAACTGTTCGAGCTTTACAGGAAAGAGTACCCCGAGTACCTTCATTGTAATCAACTCGACAGAACCCTCTTCGGAGTCCTTTCATGAAACTCTTCAGATCAACTGACAGCCTGAGGGATAAAGATGTTCTGATTATGGGGCTGGGCACCAAGGACGGCGGAGTGGGTGCCGCTCTCTACAGCAATTCGTGTGGAGCCAGAGTAACGGTGACCGATCTTAAGGATGCATCCCTGCTTGGTGATGCCCTTACCGAGCTTGCGGGTATGGATATCCGCTTCGTACTCGGTGGTCACAGGACCGAGGATTTCACATCTGCGGACCTGGTAATCAGAAATCCCGGTATCAGGCGCAGTAACAAATTTCTTGTTGCAGCCTCGGATGTGGGTGCAGCTGTCGAGAGCCCCATTGGCCTGTTCTGCGAAATCGCGGATAGAACCTGGACTGGTATAACGGGAACAAAAGGAAAGAGTTTCACAACACATCTCGTCAGCCATATACTCCGATTTGCCGGAAAGAAAACTGTAGCCGCGGGGAACAATTGCGTTTCCCCTCTCAGGCTCATCGATGATGATTCCATCTATCCCGTTCTGGAACTCTCCTCCTGGCAGCTTGCCGAGATGAATCTGCATCAAAAATCACCCCATATAGGCTGCTGGCTTAATTTCTTTCCCGATCACATGAACTGGTACAGTTCGCTGGATGACTACAGGTACGACAAGAAGTCCATTGCACGGCACCAGAGCTCGGATGATATCATTATCCTGCCTTTGGATGATCCAACACTCTTTGAGGTTCCGGGAAATTCGCAAAGATTTTACTTCTCTTCAACCCATGCTCCGCGCAGGAATACAAAAGGCTGTTTTGTAGAAAACGGCTGGATAACCTGGAGAGATACCGGAGTTATCAAGCTTGTCCGCTGCGATTCCCTTCCGGAGAACCTTGCAGTCCCCATCCATCTCGATCTCATCCCACCCGCTGTATGCTGTGCCGCTGTTTCCGGCGTCGATCCGCTGAGCATGGCGGATGGGATAACCAGCTTTCCCGGAATACCACACAGATTTCAATTCGCAGGAACGTATGGGAAAATCAGTTTTATCAACGATTCCGCCGCCACCACACCTGATTCGGTGATAAGGGCCATCATGAATCTGAATGACGGAAAACTCGTGCTCATAGCCGGAGGTGGCGGACATAAGAACCTTGACTACGGTCCACTCGCGTCAATTATCAGGATTAAGGCCCACCGAGTGATTCTGTTCAGTGATGATGCCGCATCAAAAAGGCTGAGAAACGAATTGAACGGATTCAATGAGAATCGGCTCAGAATAGCTGTGAACATGCGTGAAGCCGTTGATATCGGAATCAATTGTCTGGATCCGGACGAGGGCGGTACACTGCTTCTCTCTCCCGGATGCAGCGGGGCTCCATTTTTCGTAGACCTCTTCGAGAGAGGTGAGCAATTCATCTCCTGTATAAAAGCCCTTGCTGGCTTTGAAGAACTCTGATGCCGCGCCTGCTCGAGATCATCGCAGCTCTTGTTCTCATTGTGATTACTTTCCCTTTGATTCTTATCTCCCTTCTGATCTCGTCGGTCTTCATCGGTTTTCCACCATTCTATCTCTCAAGTCGTACAGGTCGATATGGAATTGAATACAAGCACTGGAAGATCAGATCCATGAAAAAGGGGAAAGAAACAGGACGTGTGTTTTTCGAGACCCACAGAATCAACTTCTGGGGAAGGTTACTTCGCCGATTACACCTGGATGAACTCCCCGAACTTTTTCTAATACTTTCAGGCAGGATGAGCTTCGTAGGTCCCAGGCCGCTGCCCGCCTCCCTGCTAAGTGGTCTGGATACGTCGATCCGCGAAGAGGTCAGGCCAGGCTGGACCGGTCTCGCACAATTATGGCTCCTCAGGAAGGGCGGACTGGACAAGAAGCTGCAGATAAGGCTCGATTCCCATTACGTGAAACGACGAAGCCCCATCTACGATCTGCGAATCCTGATGGCCACTTTTGCGGGAGTATTCAGGTTCCGCGCATTGAATCTCGATCCAGCGGGTTCAACGGACAGGATATCTTTCAAAAAAGATCTAAGGGATGGAGGTAATCAGTAAACCAGATCAGTGTTTATCTCTCTTCTTCAGAACATCGCATAGAGTTCTTCCCAGTTCCGCAACACGATACGGTTTTCGTATACAACCGCTGAAACCGAATTGAGCGTAGTTACTCATTACCGGGTCATCCGAATAACCGCTTGATACAATCGCCTTTGCTTCCGGATCGATTTCCAGCAGTCCATCAATAGCGATTCTTCCCCCCATGCCTCCCGGTATGGTTAGATCCATGATAACCACATCAAACGGTTTTTCGCTTTCCATTGCTTCTCCGTATTTTTTCAGAGCCTCTTCGCCATTCTCAGCGAAATCGACTTTATACCCCAGATGCCGGACCATGCCTCCTGCAACATCACGCACCATTTTATCGTCATCCATGACAAGGATATTTCCTTCACCTGAAATCGTCTTCTGCTCATAATCAGTTTTAGCAGGCTCGTTCCTGTCTGAAGCAGGGAGGAAAATACTGAATTCAGTTCCAACCCCTACTTCAGAGTCAACGGTAATACATCCGTCATGTTTCTTGAGAATGGAGTAAACAATTGAAAGGCCGAGTCCACTGCCTTTCTGCTTTGTCGTGAAGTACGGATCGAAGATTTTTTCCAGCTGTTTTGCGGGAATTCCAATTCCCTGATCAGAAACGGTGATGATGATATATCTGCCTTCCGGAAGAGAAGGGATCTCATCAATGTCAATTACAGCATTTTTCACTATTATCCCGATCACACCGCCTTCCGGCATTGCCTGATCAGCGTTGATTATCAGATTACTGATTACCTCGCTGATCTGTCCCTTATCAATATCCACAGCCCAGATGTTCTCGGGGATTGATATCTCCCCTCGCGAATTCGATCCTCCAAGAGCGAAATCCACTGTATCACGGATAAGATCTGTGATGGATGTTGTTTCTTTAACGGGCGCTCCTCCCTTTGAGAAAGTGAGAAGCTGCTGCGTCAGATTTCTGGCCCGCATGGATGCGTTCTCCGATTTCGTCAATGATTTGTACACGTTGTCGGAAGGTTCAAGTGACATCTTCGCGAGAGAGATATTTCCGAGTATCGCCGATAGCATATTGTTGAAATCATGGGCAAGACCACCCGCCAGAATTCCGATGGATTCAAGCCTTGCGGTCTTCCGAAGCTCTTCCTCTGTCTTGCGCTGTTCGGCAATGTCGCGGAAAACTACAACAGCGCCAACCACCTTACTTTCCTTATCCAGAATAGGGGCGCAACTGTGAGCAATCGGTATTTTCGAACCGGTTTTGTTCACAAGAATCGTATGATCTGAGTAGCTGATGATATCCATTGATTCGAGCGCCTCATCTACTGGATTACGGCATTGCTCTCTTGTATTTTCATCGATAATATGAAGTACATCGTTGAGTTTCTTTCCTGCTGCTTCATTCTGCAGCCATCCTGTCAGCTCTTCTGCTGCCCTGTTTATCATGATTATTACCCCGGTGGTGTCAGTCGCGATCACAGCGTCGCCTATCGACCTCAGTGTTACTGCCAGTCTTTCCTTCTCCGCCCCGAGCGCTTTCTCCGCTATTTCACGCTCTGCAAGCTCTTTTGCCGCCCTTTCGAAAAGCTGAGCGTTCTCAATCGCGATTGCCGCCTGATCTGCCATGATACGGATGATAAACACATCCTGCTCATCGAACGCGTTCACCGTATCGCTTTGAACATCAAGAACACCGATTACTTTTCCCTTTACACTGACGGGGACAGTCAATTCTGAACGTGAATTAGACAGTTCATCAATAGGAAAATATCGAGGATCAAGCTTAACATCACCGATAAGAAGATGTTCACCGGTAGCCGCGACATGACCACAGATACCGTCCTTCCCTACTTTCAGGAATATTCCCTTTGTAGGAGCAACATTAAAACCTGCACCTGCTCTGAGCGAAAGTGTTTTAGTAACGGGATCAATAAGCAGAATAGTGACGTAACGATAGCCGAACGACTCGTGAATGAGAGACACTGTAAGTTCAAGCAATGAATCCAGTTCAAGCATTGACGCGATGTTACGGCCTATTTCCCCGAGCACTGCAAGGTGTGAAACCCTCTGCTTGAGCGTTTTTTCCGCCCGTTTCTTCTCAGTGATTTCGTCTTTCAGTTTACTGCTGGATTCGTCAAGATCCTGCAGTATGTTGAGTGTTGCTATCCTCTGCTGCTCACTTTTTTCAAATTGTTGCTTTAATTCAAATGTTCTTTCAGATATCTTTTTTTCAAGATCTCCGGCACGTTCTTGCAGTCTGCTTCTTGATTCTTTAAGTTCCGCTGTCATATCACTGAACGCTCTTGAAAGTTCTCCCGTTTCATCCTTCGTTTTTGACCTGATTTTGCAATTAAGATTTCCCTTCATTATCTCTTCCACACCATCTTTCAGCTTCTCGATGGGTTTT
>JAIORS010000052.1 GCA_021108005.1 Candidatus Aegiribacteria sp. | reverse complement strand
GGATCTCTGCCATGATCAGGCCTTCAGTTGCATCGTAATAATCAAGTTCACCCCAATCATTTTTCTTACTGTACGTCCATTCCATTTTTGGTTTTTGTTCTTCAGTAAATGAAAGTTCTTTAGTCAAAAAGAAGATTTTGACAGGGCCATCTTTAAAATATTTTTCAAAACCAAGGTATAGTGTTTTAGCTCTATCTTCTAACTTTACAAAAGGAGAATAATGTTTATCCACTATTTTATTGGCATCTGTCTGGTCAATATATTCAAGGTTATTATATGTCTTACATTGTTGAGGATACTGCTCTGTTTCAAGAACATAACTGATCGTTAGCTTATTTATGATGGGGGATCTGATGCTGTCCTTTGAAAAAATCAATTTTTGTTCATCGGTTTCTTCATCTTTTAAGAGAGAGAATGATTCCCTTCCATAGTCACCACCTACTATTCTTCCTCTTATCCAGAAGCTTTTCTGTCCTGCGATCTCTGTCTCTTCAATATCCTCGGGTAAGGTAAAAGTGATCTTTCCACTATTTAAAAGATGTGAAGTTTCGTCTTTCAAACCTTTCAGCACTACCCATCCCTTACTATTCCAGTATTCCCAGGAAAGGGTGGGAGTTAATGCGGTTTCCAGAGGGTCTTTATATTCGTTCCAGATTTCATGAGGATTAGTAACCCTTTCTAAAATGCTATTTAGCCTGCTGGCTGAAAATACAGATTCTTTTTCATACCAGGGAGAATAACGCAATTTCATATTTGAAGGAGATTCGTGTTTTTTCCAATCTGATGTCCATTCATAATTATCTTCATCATAGTAGTCCTTCACTTCCCATAAGTTGTCATCATCGCTCCTGATGAAAATATGATTTTCTTGATTTTCATTATCAAAGTACCCATGAGGACTAGAATCAACAATTACATCTCCCAGTTCATTTGGAATTGTTTTCCATTTGTTTACTGAATCATACTTCAATAAATTGCCTTTAGAACCTTTTACATATATTATTACAGCATTACTTGTTGAAACACAAGCAAATGGCCTTGAATCGACATGTTCAGCTAAATCGCCATTTTCATCCACACAATCATCAATCCATATCCCTTCATTTCTATTTACTGATTCGAAATCTAGTTCATATAAATGACCATTTTTCCCTTTAACAAATATCAGTATTTTAATTCCAACTGTACTACCTCGGTCATAACTAACTGCATAGGGTGAAGAATCTAAATCTGTATCGGATGGTTTATTGCAATCTTTCCATCCCCTGCTCCTTATATTTCCATTGTAAATTTCTTTATTCCAAGTTTTATTAAATTCATAGAGATGGCCGTCTGATCCAGTTACAAATACCGATATAACGTGATTGTTAACTGTATCATCATTGTATATCGAAATTGGATCAAAACAAACATCGATACCTTCCTCTGGAGTTCCATGATCGATCCAATGCCCTTGACTGCCATTATAAAACCATTCAACAAGATGACCATTTTCATCCCGCATAAATACTGAGATATTTTTCTTCTCAAAATCATTGTCAAATGCATCAGGATCTCCTGAATTAATTGGATAATGTACGGCGCTGGGAGCAGAATTGGCAGCGATCTTTGTATCTGGTGGAAATCCATGGTCTTCCCATTTAGCTTCAGCTACGCCCTCAGAGTCTATTTCTACTTCGATAAGTCTTCCATAAGTCCCCCTGGCAAAAACCTTAATTGTATATCCATTTGAAATCGCAGTTGGAGGCCCAAGAATCCCCCTTTGTTCCACATCAGCTTCAATTTCAATCTTTCCTTCTTTTTTAGAAAACGCTTCCTTGCTTGCTATAGAGAAATTATCAAACATCCTCGGTTCTTTCCCGAAAGGTGTGAATGGCAGGGAAATATCAAGTGGCGTATCGTTATTGAAAGCCAGATCAGGCAGGATTTTTTCTCCGGATGACTTGACAATAAAAGTAATAGTATCCAGTAGGGGTAATACACGGGGTTCATTTACTGGCAAAGGAACGTTCAGAATGCAGCGAATCCACCGGCTTTTGATATCGTTTATCTCTTTTTCCTTGATCTCACCCTCTTGTATTTTATTGAGATGAATCTCACCATCCTTGCTGAAACCCCGGGTCAGATCAATAGTATTGAACTTGAGCCATCCCTCTTCTTCTTCTCCTTCAACCTCTCCCCAGTATTCCCATGACACCTTAAGAGGATTAATCCCACTTTGTGTACCTTCCCGATGGGTTATTGAAAGAATAAAGTGAGCCGTGCTCTTGATGTTAAAAAGATCCTTATGACCGATGTAAAGGTTATGTTCCTGCATATTCTTACCTTCGAAAAGATTGAACTTTGTGATCTTTTCAACCGATGTACTGGCAGGGTGAGAATATAACAGCGTATCTTCAATTGTTATAATCGTTCCTGAAATGCCGGAAACGATACCATATTCAATATTTGTCTCATTTCCAATCCTGAGAAAATCTCCTTCTTCCAGATCAGTAACATGATCAAGCTGAAAGTCTTTTGAACCGGCTGATGGAGATGAAACTATAGTATAAGAACGTTCTTCATGCTGTGATCCATCCAGGAATCCTGGTGGAGGAATGTAGATTGCATCTATTTCAGGGTCAATGCTTACAACTTTTTTCAGGAGACTGGGTGTTGCCAGCAGGTTTTTTTCAGTCTCAAAAATAAGTTTTTCGTGCTCATCTGTTTTCTTGGATGAAGCCTGGGTCCTTGCTGGAATGATAATTTCATTATCCGTACCTTTAGCTAGATAAAAGGTAAGCGGGACTCTGGCAGGTTGGGCAGGGAGAAGTTTTATCCCCAGCATATCAAGGAAAGCAACAAAGTTCTTATGCGGGACCTGATTAAAATGATGAATAATATTTTCGGTAATATGGGAAAAGATATTGAGTAAAGCCACTCCCGGATCTTTTTCATCAGAACCTGTCCACTCCGGAGTATAATGAGGGATTATACCCCTGATATTACTCATCAGTTCACTGAAGGTTCTTTCATCTATTTTTGGAGGTCTTGTTTTCATTGATCTAACTTCCCTCTTTTATATAAAATGGATAAACAAGATTGAACCGGTTATTTGTAGTACGAACACGATAATCGATACTTACCAAAATCTTTCCTTCCTCTGACTTTTCAGAAGATGCTTCAACCTTGACCAGTTCGATCCTTGGTTCCCATATTGTAAGGGCTTCCCTTACACTATTTTCAACCAGGGTTATCGTTGCTGTGTTAATAGGGGTAAAAACCAGATCATGTATCCCACATCCAAAATCCGGCCGCATGACACGTTCTCCTTTTGCCGTACCCAGGATTATCCAGATGGCTTCTTTAATATCCTGTTCATATTCGGACTTGGCGATTTTTCCTTTAACGGTGATATATACAGGATATTTCCACCCCACGCCCAGAAAATTCTTTTCCATTTATATTCTCCTTACCTAACCAATCTGTACTGTCGGACACCCCATAACAACAGAATTGGGGGGACCACTTTCAACCACCATATCTCCCTGCCGTGCAGCAGGAAGGTTATTGATAAGTACTGTGACGCTTCCTACGGCGATAACCCCCCCTACATGAGGTACAACGCCAGTAACCAGCGGACATACATGCATATCAGTTGTTGCTCTCCATGCAGGCATTCCTCCAATGAGTACATTCGGACTTCCCGGTCCCGGACCTAAAGGAGTTCCATGGGATGTCATATCTCCCACCCGTGCTGCCAGCGGCATTCCAACATTCTCCTAGTTTATTTTAACTGGTAATCCCTGAATTGTCACAATAGCGTTTGATTTAATTGTCAGGGATGTGGTACCTTCAATTTCTATCACATTTGCCTTGATCGTGAGTTGCATAGCACTTTCCATATTTATTGAATTTTGAACAGAGTCAATAACGATCTTATTATTACCTGTCTTATCGATAATTTCTATTTTTTCCCCACCTGCTGAGTCATCAAGGATTACCTTATGTCCCGCATTGGTCCGGATTTCTATCTTTTCCTGCCTTGCACTATCGTCATCATTAAAGATAATCTCATGACCGCTCCGGGAACGTATCTTTCTGATATTGTTATTCCCATCACTGTTTGTCTCTGGTGGCGCATGTCTCCCGTTCCAGAGCACTCCAATTACATAAGGGCGATGAATATCACCATTTTCAAAAGCAACGAGTACTTCATCATCTACTTCGGGAAGAAAGAAACTCCCTCTATCAGGACCTGCCATGAAGGTGGCAATACGTACCCAATCAGTTTCATTTTCATCCGAAAGCCAGGGGAATGTTAATTTAACTCTCCCAAGATCATCCGTATCCTGATTGTTGGTAACAATACCTGCAGCAACTCCGGAGATAGTACTCCCACTTTGTTCTCCACTTCCCAATGAATCCAATATGCTCATAGTGCATTCCTTTTAACTGAAATGTTCGTCCTGTAGCCGCTTGCATTTATGGTATGGGTCACTCCTTTGATGTAATATTTTCCACTAAATCGTTTTCCCATTTTTTCGAGTCTGATGGCTTCACCTGCCCTGATCTGTGGTATTCCAATACACTCCAGGTCCCCTGTAATAAATGTGTCAGTTGCCCGGTTTAATTCGGCTCTGGCAATCGAATCTGCATGTTCCTGCGAGTTAACAGTTACATTTGTTATAACCCTTTTTGAACTCCCGTGTTGCTCCTCTACGATCTGGCTCCCCGGTGTTCTTTCTGATTCCTGTGATCTCTCACTCCCGGCAGTTGCATGCCCGATAATTGGATTACCTGGATCAGCCGGGTTATGACCCCTAACCTCTACTTCTGTAACTACATCTGCAGTATTCATAACAGGACGAAAACTGATAATGTCTTTTCCCAGCTCAAGTGTAAGAATTTCATCCCTGTCATCCCGTGGTTCAATAAAGTATAAAGTCTGTTCCAGCAGTCTGAGCTCGTATCCCACTTCCTTTTTCAACCTGTTGAGAAAAGTCAGATAATTTTCATTGTTGTTTTTTTGCGTAGTAGTTCTATAATTTTCTACATTATCTACTTCAGAGCTAAGATGTGCTTCCTCAGCAATTATTTCTGCTATTACACTATATGATTTATCTCTAAATGTTCTTGCAGGAGTGCTCCTTTTCAGATAATCAAAAGATGGATCGTGACCTCCCATTCTTATTGTTGGGGTCTCACTGGAAAAAAAGCTTGGCTCTAAGCTCGTAATTACTCCCATTACCATAATGTACAGATCATTTTCATATCCCATTTTTATAGTAACATTATTCCCCACATTGAACAGTTCATGATCAAGCCATTTGAATTCTTGAGTAGTCATATCAAATTCATCATGTAACGTTAATTGAAAACTTGCACCTTCATCAATTTTCTCCTCAACGGTCACGTCAATAATCGCCTTTGATATGATTGCATTTAATGTTTCATTTTCGATTTCCACGATAAATCTTGGAGCATAAAAATTAAGTGTTTCTTGTGATAATGTTTCTAAAACCACTGATATTCACTCCTTTACCGGAATTAACAGCTCCTGTCCCGGATTCAAATTGCGGGGATTGTCAATATTGTTTGCTTCTGCAATTAATCTCCAGTCCTCCGGTTTTCCGTATTCTTCGGATGCTATGGACCATAAACTGTCTCCCTGGGTAACGATCCATCGCTTTGTAAGGTCAGCCGATCGAGCATCAATCTCATTGACCTGTATATCAACTTCTCTATATTCTTTTAAGGTGACATTTAATGTGGCCCTGACAGGAATCCCTGCAGGAAGGAACATAGTAAATCTCTTCGTAACCCTCTCAATGATACATTGAAAAATGAACGCACCCCAGATAAAAAGGCAAACCGGAGGTGCATGAAGCTCAGAATCTATATCCATCAGGCCTTTCGCGCTGCCGGGAAGATTACTGAACATGCTTCCAGCATCCCATCCTGTAATCCGATCTGTAAATAAACGCACATCAGTACCCATTTCATAAGTATCAAAAAAAAGATCTAACGTCACTGATCTGGCATTTCCCCTCACAAACTGGAATATGGGAGATGAAAGACCTGGAATATTCACTTCAGCAAATTGATTGCTCTTTTCAACACTCAGTTCCTTGGGATTAAAAAGACAAGGCACTATGACATAAGGTTTATCTTTTCGTGTCAGGAACGCTTTTACCAGCATTTATATCCCCCTTCTCTCTCTTTCGATCCTGATTCTTCGCTCAATGGTATGATAGACCTGGTCTGAAAGATTATTAATATTTAAGTGTGGTTCGCTGTCTTTCCTCCCTGAAAAATTTTCAGACATTGATTTTTCTATGGTTTTTTTTGTATCTCCCACGATCTTTTCGATCTGGTCGATTTTCTGTTCTATATGCTGCTGATTTTGAAAAATTAAATTTTCATTATCACCTGCAGAATATGTATTTCTTTTGCTTATGAGAGGTTTTACAGTACCTGCTTCCGGGTTATAATTAATGTTCCTGACTTGTAATTTATCGAGACTGGTCCAGTTCTGAGATGTATTGTACAATGTGTCATTCCTCATTTCAAATGTTCTTTCATTTATCAATACAGGGGATTGAATGAATGTAAATGGTAATCCGTGATGAAAATTTGATTGAAGTTGCCAGAAATATTCATTTTTATAGGCATATAAGTTATTTTTTCCATTTTCCTCGTGCAACTTACTATTTAATGGAAATATTTGCGGCTTAATAATCGTGTAATTGCTATAATTCAAAAAGGAATTGCTAAAGGTTCTGCCGTCCTGCCGGATACCATTATCAATTGTTTGTGGATATGAGACATTTTGTGAAATAAATATTGATCCGGGTGTTTTTTCAGGAGGAGAATCATTTTTCATCCAGGATAAATTGGATTGCCTGTAAAAAACTTGCTGTGGATCGAATGAATCCACCACATTGTTTCCGGAAGAATAGATAATCGGTGCTGTAAATTTTGTATTCTCAACTTCAACCATACGAGATCCGAAAACATTGGTTCTTATGTTTACAGAATCATGCATGGCTGGAATGAATGGTAATAATAATTCAGGTTGAATTAACTTAACCATTTTATATAAGTTCTGTGTACTCTTCAAAACAGTTGATTTTATTTTGCGCAGTGGTATGAATTTTTCATTCACAAACCACGAATACGTATTTTTAAAACTTTCAGTATTTTCAGAAATTATATGAAATAATTTATTTTGTTTGTGAAAAGAAAAACGCATGTAGATATCCATATACATTTTTTGGAGCGTTGAGTTTTTAGAAAAAATCATCAGTGGAAAACTGAATACGCTCCCTACTCCCTTCCGGTACTTATCCATAATTTTTTGATGAAAGAACGAATCAGAAAGGGGAATAACGGATTTTGCAATGGAACCGGACATCTATCTCTACCCCTTCCAGATACCATGATGGGCAAGTTCAATAGATTCAAATGCCACAGTATTACCATCACTTTTTAGATCAGGCCCTGTCCATTTTACAGGAAATGCTCCATGGAAATTCCAGCACCATTTATCTTCGCCCGCAGCATCCATCAATACAATAGATCCATTTTTTCGAATAAATTTTCCAATAACAACGCTCTGGTACCAGTTCCACATTTCATCCAGATCAGTGATACCTCGCTTCAGAGTGATGTTCTGATATTTTGTCCTTTTTGGTAGTTGATATACAAAATCATTATTCCCCCCCTCTTCCAAAGGTTCGGTCTCTGTTTCAATCTGAAGACCGGTAACATCGGAAACCTGGGCAACGGTAATACCTCCAATTTCTATGCGAAATCTAAAAGATGGGTATGGATATGGTTTTTTTCCTGTCATTTGACTATACCTCAAGAATACTTCTTTGCTTGTCTTCGCTCATGTGTTGATTGATCCTGGAAATCTCTTCACACCATCTCTGTCTTTCCCTGTGTTCTAAGTTCATGATCTCCCTGAAAGACCAGTGAAAATGGTAGGCAATAAAAGCTACCTCCTCGTACAACTTATCGAGGGGGTAGCTTATTATTCCCCCTGCATTACTACCTCAAACTCAAATCTGTGTTCACATTTGGGACAGATAATTTCAACTTTGCCAGTACCAGTTTCGTTGATCTGTCTATAGAATTCCTGAAGGTAGGACAGATCTGAAGCAAACAGATTTTCTATTGTTTTTGTATTGATGGTCTGTAAATCTCCAAGCTTTGAAATGACCCTTGAGAGCAGTATCACTGTCAGGTAAGCAGGATTTGACTGCACCCTGGCATCTTTCATGGGAAGTATCTCATCTGCTGCTGTTGCAAGGCGCATAATTCCCTTTTTATGAAGGGTTCCTTCGTCATCCACAAACCCTTTTGGCAAAGTAAATTCAAATTCTGTCTGGAAAGTCAAAAAGTAACCTCCTTAACTCAGTTAACGCGTTTAAAGCCTTCATGGACGATTTCAAGGGTTTCGATTGCAACCTCGTTACCTTTACTACTGAAATCCGGTGGGTCATATTTAGTGGGCCATGCTTCGACAATATCCCACCTGGCTTTATCTGCACCCGCTTCATCAATCAGGATGATTGATATATTTTTCCGTGCTCCTTGAGCCCCGGTATCTATGACCTGCTGTCTCCAATCATAAAGGTCCATAGAGTCAGTGATACCCCATTTAAGGGTAATATTCCCGAATTTGGTCAGAGCTGAAAGTTTCCGAAATACCGGCGCCTCATTACCTTCCCGGTATTCGACGGGATCTGTTGTCGTATCTGCAAAACTGACTTCACTAAACCCTGCCTGAGTGATTCCATCAACCTCAACCCTAAATCTAAACTGTCTGTATGGATCGTTTCTTTCTCCAGTTGCCATTTTAAACCTCCTTTTCTCTTTATTGATATTCTATTTATTCTTGTTCTACTCATTTTCAAAAGACTAATTTATTCTGTAACCGCAGAACCTCCGGCCCATTGGGCTATACGGAATATAACGAATTCTGCCGGTTTAACCGGTGCAATACCGATAACACAGATGAGCCTACCATTATCGATATCATCCTGGGTCATGGTACTTCTGTCACATTTAACAAAGAATGCTTCTTCAGCTTTTATACCCATCAGGGCTCCATCTCTCCAGACCCTGGTAAGGAACTGAGTAATTGTTGCCCTGACCCTTGCCCAGAGTTTTTCATTATTTGGCTCGAAGACAACCCATTGGGTCCCTTCTTCAATCGATTCTTCAACGAAGATGAAAAGACGTCTGACATTAATGTATTTCCACAGCGTATTACTCGATAAAGTACGGGCACCCCAAACACGAATTCCCCTTCCAGGGAAAGACCGGATGACATTCACACCGCGAGGATTCAAAAGATCGTGTTCCCCTTTGGTAATAAGGAATTCAAGCTTTTTAGCTCCACGTACGACTTCATTGGCTGGAGCTTTATGCACTCCTCTTTCTGTATCACTACGTGCATATATTCCTGCCATATAGCCTCCGGGCGGTATTACTCGTAATGATCCCGTCTGAGGATCTACAATATAGATCCATGGATAGTAAAAAGCTGCATATTGTGTTACACGGTCGCTCCGGGGATTAAGAGTGGAGGCATCCTCACCTTGTTCTGCATCTATGATTGCGAACCGGTCTTTAAGTGTTTCACAGTGAGTAATTAATGCACCAGATAATCCGTTAATGTTCCGGGAATTAGGTGAATAGACAATCGAAATTTCGTCGATTTCTGTAAATCCGCTCAAACCCTTCCGATTTCCCTGTTCACTATCAGTCCTCGTATAGTCAACCGGGTCTAATGTTGTCGGTTCGGTTACTTGGTAGACGGAATCGTTTTCAGGTTCAGGTACCCAGTTCCCATCTACTGTTGCCACTTGAGTACTTCCATCATAATCATCAATTGTAAAGGTCTGACCGCTTCCCGTACCTTCCGTGATCACAATAGTCATATTATTATAGAAATCATCTTCGTCTGATGCTTCTGCTGCAAGTGTTATTGTATTGACTCCTCCAGCTTGAGCTGTGTCAGTATGCACCAATGAGTCATTGGCACCACTAAGAATCCAGTAAAGACTGTATTCTGAAGTAGTATTGGGAATTTCAGTCCAATCAAGGTCCACTGTTGCCACTTGAGAGTCGTTATAGGCTGTTATTATACGTTTTTGACCCTTTCCTTTACCATCAGTGATCTCAATCACCATTCCATTGTAGGCGTCAACTGTTGGTAACGCTGTATCTTCAAGGGTGATTGTACTAGTTGCTCCAGCTTGAGCTGTGCCGGTATGTCCTTCTTCTGGTTCATCTCCAGTATCCTCATCTTCTTCGGTTAGCAGGATATAATTCGATCTGCCATTAACCTTAATTTCATAATAATCAGGCGAT
>JAIORS010000051.1 GCA_021108005.1 Candidatus Aegiribacteria sp. | reverse complement strand
CAGATATTACTACGGCTCAATACTTTGCATTTGTGGCTGGTTCATGCATTTGTTGTGCTTACTTTATGCTTCTCTGGTTCTCATTCTTGTTGTCTAGCTTCCCATTCCTCAAGCATGATACCCATGTTTACCTGATCCGCGTAGTCCCCGTCTATCCATATTACTTTTCTAGGTCGACCCTCTTCCACGAAACCGCAAGCCTTGAAACAATTTATTGCTCTTATGTTCTTTGAGTTTGTTCCCAGGTCGATCCGCCTTGAACCAAGGTAATGGAAGCCATAGTGAAGAAGCATTTCCACAGCCTCTCTGCCATAGCCCTTTCCCCAGTATTCCCGGTCACCGATTCCAATCCCAAGCCTGCGAACACCAGGATACACCAAATACAGTCCACAAAACCCAATGTATTTTCCATCCGCTTCGATAGCGAAGCATTCATTTTCACTGTTTTTCTGCACCATTCCCTCATAGATATTTTCAGCTCTTTCATGTGGGAGTACATGTGGCAAGATGCCATCTAAAACATGGTTTTCTATTTCCTGATTGAACTCGTGCATCCTCTCGATATCTTCTCTCTTTAGCGCACGAAGTAGGACATTTTCACCCTTGAGCATTGATTTCCTCTTTCGTTGTTCTGTTCTTTCTCCGTCATTGCACAACAATCAGCATAACCAGCGCCGTTAAGCTCTGCCTTATTCACTTACAGGTGCCTGGTTCATGCTGTGGTTATGCATTTGTTGCACTAAGAATACACCAATCCAGACAAGTGTCGTATGCTGGTAATGGGTCCACTTTAGCCCCTTCTAGTACAATACCCGTAGGTGAAGCATTTGTCTTTATACTGCAGAGGTTCTTTACCTCAATTGTCCAATTGGCGATGCTATAATGCATAAGCAGTCTGTTACGATATAACATTTCCGTTAAGCCACCCTCTTTGATTACTGCACCGTTTTCCAGATCATCTTCGGGGTAAAAGCAAGAAACTGCAATGAACTTGCCATTAACAATTCTATAAAGTTCCTCGAGTAGGTTTCCAGGATCCTGGATATTAGGAAGGCCAAGGAAAGTAGTAAGCAAGGAAATGGAGTTGGCGGTAAAAGGAGTCTGACGAGCATCGAAGGCCAGCAAGCTAACTCGATCATATAGACCCTGCTCAATTAGCCATTTTCGTTTCCTCACTAATACAGTGGGACTGAAATCTGTCACAACAATCAAATTAGGCAGATCCTTAAGCATTCTTCTGACTAGTGCACACTCTCCTGAAGCGAGATCGACAATGGGGCTATCGGATTGAGAAACTTCATTGATTAAATAGTCCATTTGGCTGTCCATACATCTGGTTGTATCCGCCGAATACATCGCCTTCCGGGAAATGGAATAAGCAGCATTTGCTGCTTCGATATCGCCGCGAGTTTTATGTACGTCACCTCTGTAATGTTGATCAACAGGTCCGAGCGTATCGAGAGGCACATCCATGAGTCTTTCTTCAAGTCCCGGGTGCTGTTTCAAGTACTGTTCCAACCTGTCTACCTGTTCCCAAAGATCATTTCGCTTTAAATCCGTAGTCAGGAATACTCCTATTCCATCTTGAATTGAATAGGAACCGGAACAACGCTGGCATAGAACCTGAGCTGTCTCAATTCTGTCAGTAGTCTGCTCTGTGATATTCCAGTCTAGTTTGCCGTGGCATTTAGGACATTCCAAGATTTCTACTAGATACTTCTGCATGTGTACTCCTTTGAATCGTTAGTGCATAACGTTTGCATAACCAGCACAGATATTACTTTGGTTCAAGGCTATGCATTTGTGGCTGGTTCATGCATTTGTTGACGGAACTATTTCCGCCCTGTAATC
>JAIORS010000050.1 GCA_021108005.1 Candidatus Aegiribacteria sp. | reverse complement strand
AGAACCATCCTTTTTTTTCTCTTCCGATTATTCCCCAGTCTATTGTTCCATCAGAAGCTCCAGCCTTGAATACAAATCCGGCAGGTGAGGATGCTGATGCCAGAGCCAGTCGATCCAGCATTTCTTCTCCAAAAATTACCGCCTTTTCGATCTCGATTCCCGGAAGAATTACAGCAAATGAATCTCCGCTGAATCCGGATACAAAACCGCCGCTTCCCCTGATCATTGAGAGGATTCCTCTGGTATAAATGCTGTTCAGCCTGTTTGAGAGCGCTTCAGCTCCTCTGTTTCCCTCTCTTGAAAGAGCTTCGGCCATGGACGCGAAACCTGATACATCGAATATCAATACACTTCCGGAAACAGTCCCTGAAAGATTACCATCGGAGAAATTCAGTAAAATCAGACGGGGAACAAGATTTAGCATGTTTATCCTTCCGGTACTTGAAACAAACAACAATATTGAGATATAGTTGATTCGATTCAATTTTCACAGCCTGCAACTATCCATGTTCCGATATCGAATATTCTCCTCGATTCGAAGAGGCTTATTAACCTTTGGGCAAGTTCTGATCTGACAATGTATTTGGTAACCCGGAGCAAATGCTGGATGAATGAAAAGAACTTTAAGTATTCACGCCGGGCTTTGAGAGAGCAGGATTGTCCACAATATTATTGTTTAAGGTAAACCAGTAATGGCTTGATGGAGAACTATGAGATGTTCTTCAGAATTGAGTTGGTGAAGGTGAGTAACCTGGTATAGTGTTAGCAGGATTGGAAAACAATGGGGGAACAACCTGATTGCAATATTGAAAAAAAAGTAACCCTTGAAGAACTTGAAAGAACACTGGCAAAGGCTGCGGGAAAAGAACGAATCAGTATCTTATGCGAACTTACGCGAATCCTTCGATCATTGAATCCATCCAAAGCTGTTGAATACTGCGAAGAGGCTTTTAATCTTCTGAATAGCTTTCCTGACAGGGATATTGAATCCAGGTTTCTGGGGAATATCTGCTGGTCATTCCAGAACACCGGCAGATATCGGGAAGCATTGGAATTCGGTTTTAGACACCTTGATCTTTCCCGGAGAATAAATGATAGGGACGAAGAAGCTCATTCACTTAATGAAATAGGTGTTACCTATTGGAGGCTCGCATGCTACGACGATGCTCTTGAATACAATCTTGACGCACTAAGGCTGCTTGAAGAACTGAATGATCCGAGCGGTGTTGCGGACATCAATAACAATATATGTATTCTATACACTGAATTGGAGAAAAACGACAAGGCTCTGGAGTATTGCAGCAAGGCTCTAGAATATTACAGCAATCTCAGTTCGGAAGAAAGAAGTGTCAACGAGAATATCAACCATTCCAATACACTCAATAATATGGGAGCCATCCACCAGGAACTTAAGAACTGTACTGAAGCCTTGAAATACCACCGCGCATCTCTTCGAATGAGAAAAAAACTGGATGATAGAAAAGGAATATCACATTCAAGATTGAATATTGGAATAGCTCTTAGAGATATCAGCAAATATGATGAAGCGCTGGAGTATTTCTTCAAAGCACTGAAAACTACCAGAGATACGGACGATAGAAATACCGAAGCTGATATCCTGCTCAGCATAGGTGTTACGTATGTATCCATGAAGGAATTCGATAAAGCTATCGAGTATATGAAAGAATCCGAAGAAATCACCAGGAAGATCGATTCAAAGTACGTTCTTGGTGAAACCCTCGAACTGTTGTCGTCCACTTATGAAAAGATGTCCGACCTGGAAAAAGCTCTTGACTATTTCAGACAGTTCAGAATCCTGGAAAAAGAAATATTCAATGAGAACAGTAAAAAAAGAATAATGGAATTGGAAATCAGATATAACGTTGAAAGCAGACTGAAAGAAGCAGAGATAACCAGAAAGAAGAACAGGGAGCTTGCCGGGGCCAACAGGGAACTGAAACAGGCATTGAATGAGGTGAAGACCTTGAGCGGACTTCTTCCGATCTGTGCTTCCTGCAAGAAGATCAGAGACGACCATGGTTACTGGAAACAGATCGAGTCGTACTTTTCCGAGCATTCGGAAGTTCATTTCAGTCACGGCCTGTGCCCGGAGTGCGTGAAAAAGCTTTATCCCGAAATTGAAGAATGAAATAACTCCCATCGACGGTAGAGCTGCCCCATACAGATCGGGTCTTTGATTCAGGCATGCAGCAACAAGAGTACCCCCGAAGGCACTTGAAGTAAACCTTGAGGCATTCCGGAAGGGGCGGGAACTCTTCTAAAGACCTATATCCGAAGCTATCTCCTTCATCGCTTCAAGGGAAAGGCGGACAAACTCGTCCAGTTCGTATCCTGCCTTTGAACAATCTCTGATAGTTTCTCTGGGAACTGACCTGGCAAAGGCAGTCATGTTCATTCTTTTGAGAACGGATTTGAGTTTTACCGGTTGGATCTTTTTATCGGGGTACACAAGGGCAACGGCCACTATCAGGCCGGTTATTGACTCTCCTGCAGCGAGAAGATAATCGAAATCCGAAGACCTCTCGACACCGTTATTGTCGTAATTATGTGATTTAATAGCCTGTATTGCTTCTTCGGGCAGCTGCCCTTCAAGCATCCCTGCGGTGACCAGCGCGTGTTGAGCGTGATCATTCTCCGTCAGTTCATAATCGAGGTCATGCAGCAGCCCGGTAATGCCCCATAATTCTGTATCCTCCCCCCTGTCTTCCGCGAGTGTGCGCATAACCGCTTCTGCAGCCAGGCAGTGCCGAATCAGATTCCTGTTGCTGAGGTTCTGTTCAAGCAACTCAAGGGCCTTTTCTCTATTTATCATATTCACTGTCCCATCTACCTCCGGAAGTCAGAAGATCACTGTTCCCGCCTTTTTCAATTACACGAAAAGCGTTTCCCGGGAAGGAAGCCAAATCCGATGGGACAAGGCTTCTCCGGGAAGAATATTCTGTTGCTATATCAGCAGCCAGTCCATGTACATATACACCAAGCGCAGCCGCGTCGAAAGGGTCCATTCCCTGAGCCATGAGTGATGATATTATTCCCGTAAGAATGTCCCTGCTGCCTCCCGTTGCAAGCCCGCTGTTACCCGCAGGTATGACGCAGGAACCCCTTTCGGGATGGAATATATTTCCTGATTCGAACGCTCAGAATAACCAGCACAGATAGAAATCTGTCCAGAAATCAGGCTCACTGCGTCTGGTTGATTCTGTTAGCACTCTATTTTGCTAGTCTTGTGCTTACTAACCTGATAAGGTTTGGCTTTGCCTTTCCTATTCTGAATATTGACTCTAGGATCTCCCTGCCAGGGAGTTTTATAAACCTGATGACTTGATCCGGATTGTCTCGGTTCGCCAAAGTAGAATTTGCATACTTTGGATAAGGTGGGGAAACGCACATTTTTCGGGTTCTCCTTCATTTTCCGAATCAGATCATCTATCTTTGTCATAAAGAATAGTATCAATATTGATACTAATTGTCAACTCCTTCAGCTATGTGCTAACGCTTCGAATGAGCCGCTACACTTCCATTGCAAAAGGCATGTACAGTCGACTCGATTCGATCGTTAGCCAGCATAATTACTTGTAAGCAACAACGAACACACGCCCCTCTTTCTCAGGTTCTTCTATCGGGATTGCCAGATCCTGAGCTCGAGCGAAATACACGTTCGGCCAGCCGGATTGTATAATTATCTTTTTCACCTTCTCCAGGTCATAAACAGTGTTGAAGGCAGTTTCGTCAAAACGTTGATAAGTTCCATCCTCTTGCTTTACAAATCCGGAAATCATTGTCCAGGCTCTATCACCATGACCATCATAGATTCCTCGGGTTATCACTAGCATTTCATCACTATCATCGATATGGATGCTGTTCCATCGAGTTAGACCGACTCGAGTGTTAAGATCGAATATGAAACAACCCTCACATACGGCGGATATGCAGTTGATGCATCTAATGAGTTCCTTTTCGTCAGAAAGGTGATTCAACGTATCGTAAGTTGAAACAACAAGACCGAACTTTTCATTCAGTTGAAAGTTAGTAATGTCTCCCAATATGAACCTTGCTTGACCAGAGTTTACATACTCCTGAGTATTTTCATTCGCATAGCGAAGCATATATTCCGACCTATCAATACCAACAACCTTGTATTCGTTCTCAAGGAAGTGTAACGCCAATTGGCCAGTTCCGCATCCCAAGTCAAGAACAGATTTGCTGACCTTTCCTATATGTGTCCTGGAATAGAAATCAAGAATTTTCGGGGCGATCTGTCTACTGAACCCAGACCACCTCTGATTGTAGACAATTGAGAAAATACGCCCATAAGCCTGCATGCATACTCTCCTTTGTCCGGATTGACTCGGCTAACGCCTCAAATCAGCAGACTGTAAATGCAAGGCCGCAGTTCTGCTGTATTTGTTTGTTGAACTAAGCGCTGCGTCGCAGCGCAGAATTCCAAATCATATAACAAACTAAGGTTAATAAACATACTTCCTGTAAGGGACGTAACCAAGCGTTCCTGTAATCAGGGAGGATGCTATGACATCGTTAAGAGAACGGATGATCGATGACCTTCAACTCGCCGGAATGAACAAGAGTACCCAGGAAGCGTATGTCCGTACGGTTCGCCAGTTGTCAGAACACTTTGGCAAATCACCAGATAAGATAAATGAAGAAGAGATACGCTCATACTTTCTCTACGTGAAGAATGAGAAGAAGTGGGCTCGTGCCACCTGTACAATCGCGATCTGCGGCATCAAGTTTTTCTGGGAACAGACGCTGAAGCGTGACTGGTCAATACTCGGACTGGTGCGCCCTGCGCGGGAGAAGAAGTTACCGGTAGTCCTCTCTCGCGGAGAAGTTATCACCATTATGCAGAATGTGAGATTCTTTCGTTACAGGGTGTGTCTTGAGACAATCTACTCTCTGGGATTGCGTGTTGGTGAGGGTACCAGATTGCAGATTTGTGATATAGACAGTGCCCGGATGGTTGTTCATGTGCGCAACGGCAAGGGTGGCAAAGATCGCTATGTGCCATTGCCTAAGCGAACTCTCAAACTTCTTCGGGAATTCTGGCTGATCCATCGAAACCAAGAATGGTTGTTTCCCAGGGTTGGCCGAGGTTGTCACGGTAACTACAACCGTCCTGATCCAATCAATGAGCCCTTTTCAATAGCAGTTGTACAGATGGCTTTCAAAGAAGCCCTTGTTGTCAGCGGTATCCGCAAAAAGGCACAGGTTCATTCGCTACGTCACAGCTATGCAACCCACCTTCTTGAGAGTGGTGTTAACCTGCGACAAATCCAGGTAAATCTGGGACACAACAGCCCCGCGACCACTTCGATCTACACACATCTTACGGGGGTGGCCCGTGACAAAGCCAGGCAACATCTGGATGAGATCATGAATGAACTTCCCTGATCTGACGAATCATGATAGAGATGGCGGATATCTTCCGCCGGTACAGGGATGAATATCTC
>JAIORS010000049.1 GCA_021108005.1 Candidatus Aegiribacteria sp. | reverse complement strand
CCACCGATTAACAGTATTTTGTGTTATGAGGATTAAGATGATACGCGGGGTTTTCTTCGATCTGTACGGTACGCTCTTCGTTTACGGAGATATGAAGAAAGCATGGGCTGACTGGCTGCATCATTTTTATATCTCGCTGAGTGATCTTGGTCTTACGCTATCCGAAGAAGAATTCGAAAAGGAATGCGAGAGTTTTTCGGGGAAATAGAACC
Source organism: Candidatus Aegiribacteria sp. (assembly GCA_021108005.1). Classification (NCBI taxonomy): domain Bacteria; kingdom Pseudomonadati; genus Candidatus Aegiribacteria; species Candidatus Aegiribacteria sp. The sequence goes on along the minus strand of JAIORS010000049.1, from coordinate 30,172 downwards.
CGCTCTTTCCGAGCAGAATCTGACAGTCTTCGAGAAACGTATCAGGTCTTTATGTACCTCCCTTGAAATCAAAGCAAGTGATAAGGATATTGCCTCTATTGCCGACCTGATTGCCGGCAAATGGCAGGAGTCGATCGAACTTGATCAGGACGCTGTTCCTGTATTGAAGGAACTCCTGCAAGAGGGCAGGATACTTGGACTGGTAAGTAATTTTGACCATCCTCGCCATGTTCGCAAGTATCTTTCAATATACGGTTTGGATTGTCTTTTTAAGACTATCATCATTTCCGGAGAGGTTGGAGTAAAGAAACCGCATCCGGATATTTTCAATCCTGCTTTAGCCGCTACCGGGCTTTTTCCGGATGAAGTGGTCTATGTGGGTGACGCGGATGTGGATGTTGATGCCGCTAATGCCGCCGGCATCATACCCGTACTGATAAAGAGACAGGGCGCGGATAAGAACAACCTTGATTTCGATAATGATTCTCCGAATGCAGGGATATCGGACATCAGTCAGACCGGAAGACAGTGCGAGACTATATCTTCTTTGGGAGAAATATTATCTTTGCTGAAGATCAATATATCGGATGGAAAGTTTGACAGGGGCGCACATAACTCGCGGGAGACTGTGAAATGAAGAAAAAACTGCTGAAAATTCTTGTGATAGTGATTGGAATTCTGATAATCGGTGGAGTTATTTTCAAGATCCGCTACGACAGGATGGTCCGGGTCTTCAGAGAAGAGGAAGTCGGAACGGTAGACCTTCAGCAGATAAAGGATGGTGTATACCCTGGGAATTTCGGGGATTTCCTGGTCTCGGTTACGCTGGATGTAACTGTATCTGATAACCGTATTACCGACATTGAAATAGTAGAACAGCACTGCGGCCCAGGTTACAATGCCGAAGAGACTGTGGATCGTATCTTAGAAGCTCAGAGTCCCTATGTTGACGCTGTTTCAGGAGCCACCGGAAGCAGCAGGTGTATAATGATTGCCGTTTATAAAGCATTATCTGACTAGAATTTAAAGATATGGACAGTGCCGGTGTTCGCCATGGAACTCAGAAGTCCATTGATGAAGGCATAAAATGAAAACGTTTTTGGCAACCATGCTGTTTCTCGGCTCGCTATGCGCCGGCTATGCCGAAGAAGAAACATACTCACGCGAATTGCTATTCGCGCCAGGGGCTGATACGACCCTCAGTCCCGAGAGATACTTCACCGAACTCGATCTGAATGGTGATGGAATAGACGAACTGATAATATCTGAGTCCGCATCCCTCGGCGGGACCGGTGGCCTGATTTACAATCTGTACCTCGGGATCGGACAGGATCGTTTTCTTCTTCTGAGTAATTTTCTTTCCGGGATCATGGCAGTCGATACGCAGGGTGAGACGAAACGGCTATGGTCCTATTCCCATTCATCGGCATCATCCGGTACAATTCAGTACTACTACTTCGACAGCGAGGATGTCCTCCAGCGCAGCCACTCAATGATTATTTACCCGGGGGATGGAGGATCGCTGGTGGGTAACATGATCTGCCGGGCCATTTTCAGTGAAGACAGGAAGCTTCAGTTCACGAAACTGGGTGCCTTCAATTCAACGGGTGACTGAATGCAGAAAGGCAAATCAATGCAGCGGATGTGTAGATTAAGCTATTTGTCTATGAAACTTTCAGTTCATACGAATGAGGTTGAAAAATGAGAAAGTTGATCGCGATTGCTTTTTAACTGTTCTTGTTCTGCTGATTGGTTGTGGAGAATCGGGTACGGACACAAGCCCGGTTGAAAATACTGTCCGCCAGCTTGAATACGACTTGATCAAGGTCGACTCTGTCGGAATCGATATTGGTGATTCCAACTATGTTTTCGGAATGATTGTAGATGCTACGTATCTTATCGACGGACGCATTGCTCTGCTGGATATCCTCCGGAGAAAAGTTCTTGTTTATTCAGGTAACGGTGAGTTCCTGGGAAGCGCCGGCCGTGACGGGAGCGGCCCGGGGGAGTTCGTTTCTCCATATTCACTGACTTTCCTTACCGATGGAGGACTGGCAGTATCGGATATTCAACAGGAAAAGGTTATCTTTTTTGACTCGGATCTATGTTATATGCGGGAACTAAAAGGTTTCCAATTAATATCCCCTGGGAGATTACGTACGTAACGCAGGAAGAACTGGACGTGGCACGTCCATACACGGTAATCCCCGGGCCCGGCAGTGAAGCGACATCAGCGGAACTCAGCTCCAACTGGGTACCGGACTCGTTGCGCAGCGCTGCGACCATTGTCGGCTATGACGGAGAAAACAGGCTGTGGGTCAAATCTGGAAAGGGAACAACCGCGTCACCTGTTTTCGACCTGTACAGCATGAGTGATGGTTCTTTAATAACCAGTGTTGAGACCACTCTTCCGGCCATAGCCAGATACTGGAGTTTCAGAGTATCCGCAGCGGGGATACTTGGCTGGGATCATAATCCGGCTGACTACACTCGAGTGTACATTCTTGAGCTTGTAGAAAAAATGGATTGACCATACCGATACCTCCTTAATAAGTTGCTTATAACGATGTACCTGCAGAGTGCAATATATCACGTATCAAGCTGCAATTGTGCTATTGGATCTGGCCAATTTTTGAGAATGATCCTTCTTTAAGCGGATACAGACAGTTAAAGAAATCTGAGCGTATCAAAGAGTTCACGGAGGGTTTGGGATCCGGGGTCGTTCTGCGCGAATTCAGTCCAGAGACGGCGCATCTCCGTCTGGATTTCATCTCTGCTCAATCCCTTACCGAACATTATCATAACGCTGTAAAGAATTGCTTTATCCAGAGTTCCGTGAAATACGAGTGGCGCTATAAACGCATTTCTGCTCCATACCGCCTGGAGGACTCTGCGCTCATCCGGTGTAATGACGGCGATAAGATATTCACGCCCATCGGCGTGCACCACGAGCCATTCTCCCGGCCAGTCAAGTTTACAGCTGTTGATTACCTCGCATCCGTTGATCTTTCTGTTCATCGAGTCACTGTGAACATGAACAAGAGGTTTCAATCCACGTTCGACTGCGGCGTCTATAGAAGGCTCCAGCTGCCGAAGCGGTATCGGGTCGATGTCTATCAACAGGGATGTATTGGCCGAGGCTATCATACTTTCAGCTTTGCTGTAAACCTGCTGGACGTTTTGCAGCCTGTAGATACCCTCCTCGGGGGGAAGAGTGCCAACATCAGAAAGCTCTTTCTGAAGCATCTTCCGCGAGCTCTCGAGACCTCTGACCATGGAATCGATGAAATCCCCGATGGGGACTGCCGAGTAAAGCCTGCTCCTTCCGCTGTGATCGGCGATTATAGCTCCGCGATTCTCAAGATTGTCGAGGGTCTTGTAAGTATTCGGAACCGGTTTGCCGATTATTTGAGCGATCCTGTACCCTGTGCTTCCGGGTTCGCTTAGAAGCGCAAGATATGCATCCGCTTCACTTTCAGTAGCTCTATCCGCTTAAGTAACAAAAAATGGACTCCTTAGAAATGGGAATGCCTGAATATCGTAAGCACCTCCCGTTAGTGCAAGTAGATTCAGCTACCCAGAAGAACCAGCGGTAATGAGATCAGATTACCCTCCATGTTCTGAAGGCATGCCCGGTAGGAGCCGCTGCACAGTGCAGAGGCTGGGACGGTGATACTGATACTTGCCGGGTCAAGGATACCTGAAGACCAGACCATCCTGCCGGAGCTGTCGAATATCATGATCCTCTCATCACCATTCAGCGCCCCCTGCAAATCCAGAGTAAGAGGCCCTCTCACCGGATTACCCCCTTGCAGAGTAAGTGAAGTCGCGGATGGATTCACCTGTCCTGAGATGCCGGTCGCATCCCAGTTGAGCCTGAACGAGGTAACAAGGGCGGAGACATCACTCGCGGTAGATGCCAGCTCTATCCGGTACTGGAAATAACGATACAGTGCGCCGCTTATCTCCGAAGGAGTGCTGTATCCAGCCGACCAGCTTCCCATGTTTCCGTAATCGTCCGAACTCTTGAACCTGATGATGATGTCCGTGTTTGCCGGGAGATACGAATCCCATTCAATGCTGGCCCACTGCGGATTTTCACCCGTGTCCAGTATGGAACTCTGAAGCCAGCCCGAGTCTGTGAACTCGCTCAGCTCGACCCAGTGAAGCTCCCCTATACCGTAGCACGTAATTACCGCGTCCAGGTCACCGTCGTTATCCACATCCGCCGGTAGAGCACAGCTTACGCTTCCCATGCCCGAAGCGAAAAGATGCTTTGTCCAGGAGGTTCCTCCACTTTCGTTCTCCCACCAGGCAGCACCGCCCGATGAGAATGAAGAGGCTACTATATCCGGGTCTCCGTCTCCATCGATGTCACCCGGCCTGGCGTAGGCACAGCTGCCGAACGATTCGATCGATTCTCTTGTCCATTGGACAGGTGATTGTCCCTCATTGCGGAACAGCAGAAGGGTCCCGCCGTTCATCGCGGAAACTATAAGGTCAGGGTCACCATCCAGATCGACGTCAGAGGCCCTTACCGAATGCGCTCCATATACAGAACTCGTGTTGACAATCTGTTCCGTCCATGAAGGAGTGGAACCCCCGGATCCGTACCACACATAAACCCTGTTACCCTGCCAGGCGCTGGCTGTCACATCGATATTCCCATCTCCATCCAGATCGCAGGCCTGTATCCTGCAGGGGTAGTTCGGGTTCAACGAAACATCCTGCTCGAACCACTGCAGGGGTGTGCCCCCATCGTTCCGCCACCACGCCACTCTGTCTCCCTCGGCGGATGCTGCAAGAATATCCGGGTCTCCGTCCAGATCCATGTCGCATGCTTCCACATCGTGCCCTCCTTCGAACAGGGTCTCTATGACTACCTCATCCCACGTTGGCGAGGCAGCGCCATTATTCAGATAAAGCAGAACCCGGTTACCGGTATAAGTAGTACAGAGTATGTCCAGATCGCCATCGCTGTCGATATCCGCAACGTCAACTCCGCAGGGACCGAAAACGGAGTTCGAGACCATATTACTGTCCCAGCCGCCCTGTCCGTCGGCAATCCAGACGCGAAGCTCGTTTGCCTGGTAACCGCCGGCTACGATATCATGCATGCCGTCACCATTCATATCACCGACATCTGCTGTGTAAACACCCTCGAAAAAGGTGTCGACCTCGTTAATGACGGGTACTGCGAGCGGGATGGAGGAAAGGGCTATCTGACCGGGAACAGAGAACCAGGAGATGTCTTCGGAGGACTCAAAAACGTCTTCCCAATCGGTAACAGGACCGTTCGTACCTGGCCCGGTGATCCAGTCTGTCTGTACCGCCTGGTTTGCCAGACAGGATAGTACAGGCAGAAGAATAATAATAAACGCAGTTTTCATAACATACTCCTTGTCGTAACGTGAATAGTAAATACTCGTCAATATTACTACTACTAATATTTCGGATGTCAATGCCTATCGTTTTCAGTATGGAGTATCGCATGATCATGTATAAGTTTGACTACAGCCTGTATCAAATACTATGTTGTTCTTAGGTATTATTGAAATTGTAAATGTCATACATTTTACGAAGGAGCTTATTGTGAAGTATGCAGCTATCCTTTTGGCGACAATCCTGGCCGCAGGATGTTCCAATCCGCAGAGTTCGAATCCCGCAGGCGATGCGTTTTACGTTTCCACATCGGGCAGTGATTCAAATACAGGCACTTCCGACAGCCCATGGAAAACGATTCAGTACGGAGTGAGCCAGATGCAGGCGGGCACGACCCTCCGGATAATGGCAGGCACATATACGGAAAGGGTTCAGCTCTCAATAGACGCAAGCAGCAGTTCCGACGGTATTCTAATAAGGAATCATGGTGATGGGAGCGTAATTATTGACGGAACCGGGATAACTGTTCCAGCGGAATTTGGAGGGCTGTTCGAAATAACCAACAGTAATAACATCACACTCAGCGGCCTTACCGTGCGGAATGTCTCCGGAGGGATGAACTCAATGGGTATTCTGGTCGATGCTTCAAGTAACATCACCATTCAGGCCTGTACAACCTGGAACACATCTTCTTCCGGCATGGGAATATGGAGCTGCAGTAATGTAAACATCGATTCATGCGATGTTGGAAGAGCCTGCAATGGAGGGGAGCAGGAATGCATAACCGTGGCTGTAACGAACGAATTCACAGTAAGCTACTGCACAGTACATGATGGAGCCGGAGGCGTTTACGGCGGAGAGGGTATTGACGCGAAGGATGGCTCATGCAACGGCGTAATCAGCAACAACAGTGTTTACGGTCTGGACAGACTCGGAATTTACGTTGACAGCTGGAACAAAGCCACAAACACCATCAGTGTTTACGACAACCTTGTTTACAATTGCGATGGAGATGGATTCTCGGCAGCGGCCGAATCAGCCGGGGTTCTATCCAATGTGCAGTTCTACAACAACCTCGCGTACAACAATACCGGTAACGGGATAACTGTAGGGGCATGGGGAGAGCCCGGTGTAACCCATCCTATAGATAACATCACGATCATCAACAATACTTTTGTGGGTAACGGTGAAACTTCATGGGGCTGCGGCGTAAGCGTTGAAAATTCAGAGGCTGACAATATCGTAGTCCGGAACAACATCATGTCAGACAACACAACCTGCCAGTTCAACGCTGAAGCGTACGGAACGGGGTTCATCGCCGATCACAATCTTATAGACGGAGCCACTGACTACTACGGTGATGATTACGTTGAGGGAGATCCTGAGTTCACTGGTCCCGGCAGCAACAATTACCATATAGGGTCAGCGTCACCCGCAATAGATACGGGAAGCCAGACACTGGCCCCCGCAACTGACATGGATGGACAGCCAAGACCGTCGGGAAGCGGTTACGATATAGGCTGCTACGAATACCAGCAGTAATAGATCAATACTATTGGAGTAAAGGATTTGTTTGAGATATGAATGGATTACTATGTCTGATGATTCTTGTGGCGGGCATTCCCGGAGAAGACACCGGTGATTACAGGATCATTACAGCATCTGTCTTTGATCATGATTGGGTTGAATATGAAGATCCCTGGTACGGGCTCTTTGAAACGGATTCCGTTTTCGAACTGCGGATGGTTGAACTTGAGCTGATCCCGGGAACACCGCCATTGGAAGAATGGGAGAGACCCGCTGGATTAAGGGTTGAGATCCCCGATGAAACTGAAGAGCCTCTGATTATCGTATCGTCTTCGGAAATGGAATTTGTTGTGGGGGCTGTGCCTGCTGCATTTCACGGTTATCAGCTTTTGAATCCCGATACTTCAATTATACTGAATGCTCCAGGTATACAGGAAGCCCGGTTGTTTACCACTGAAGATGGTTTGTTCCTGCATAACAGTGAGATACGCCAGCATATCACGGATACCTGTCCGGGTGATGAATATTCCTCGATTTTCATCGCGATTGTGTGGGCCGGTGATCTCGACAGAGATGGAAAAATTGATCTTATAATCGATGACGTTAATGACAGTTACTACTACTATAACTACAAGCTTTTTCTCTCCTCCGAAGCTGAGGCTGGTTCCATTGTGAAGATGGTTGCATCATTCTGCGATGTTTACTACTGATTTTTCCCCGGTTGAGCGCGTATATCAATCGTCAAGAGAACCATCTGACTTGATTGCGGGATAATCTACAACCCAATCCGCACAAATTGACATCATCAGATTGAGTATCGCGAAAGAGCAATCGGTGATTTAGCATACAACCGCACACTCAAGTGGGAAGGGATTCTGGTACTCTGTGCGCGACTGCGTGCGGATATGTCTCCTCCGCAGTCAGTCAGCGGAGAAGTTTTCGACATCCGGTGAAAGACAGTTGTAATCGCGATTGTCGTTCCAGCCGGAATTTCATCAGTCATTTTCATCAGCAAAAAAAGACGGTATATAATCCGAGTTAGTTAATAAGAATCAAAGGAGCGCATATTATGAGTACCGTTTCAATCCTTTCATCGGATAGCATCGGAAAAGGTTTTATTCCCGTCGAGTACCTTCCCGAGGGTGAAGATGAATACTACCTTCGAAATAGTCAGAATTCATCGCGGAAAGATCGATGGCGGCATCTTCTGTCTCATGAAATCGAAAAACTGGTGCTGAATGGAAATACCTGTGATAACTGGAATGAGATACTTGTAACAGATCAATTCAATACCGCTCAGATAAAGAATTCTGAGTTTTTCGGACTTGTGCGAATTGGGAATATACGAAATGTAGTTCTTGAACATCATGAACTGCGGGTACCGACAGGTATTACGAACAGTGTGATAATTGCCTGTGATTTAGGGGATGATGTTGCGATTCATGATGTCCGATATCTGTCGCATTTCATTATCGGTGATCGCTGCATTCTGTACAGCATCGATGAGATGCATACAACAAACCATGCTAAATTCGGTAACGGAATTGTCAAGGAAGGTGAAACGGAGAACGTTCGCATATGGCTTAACCTGATGAATGAATCCGGAAGCCGGAATGTAATACCATTCAACGGCATTATCACCGCCGATGCCTATCTCTGGGCGAAGTACCGTGACGATACTGTATTACTTGAAAGACTGAAGGATTTAACGCAGAACAGCTTCGACTCTCGCCGCGGTTTCTACGGAATGACAGGTAACCAATGCGTTATCAGGAACTCTCGAGCTATCAAGGATGTTCAAATAGGTTCTCACTGCTACATAAAAGGTATTAACAAACTTAAGAATCTAACCATCAACTCTTCGGAATCGGAAAAAACGATGATCGGAGAAGGTGTTGAACTGGTGAACGGCATTATAGGCTTCGGATGCCATATTTTCTATGGTTGCAAGGCTGTCCGTTTCATTCTTGGCGACAACTCAAACCTTAAGTACGGCGCCAGGCTTATCCACTCGTTCCTGGGGGACAATTCGACCGTTTCATGCTGCGAAGTGCTTAACAATCTTATTTTCCCGGCACACGAACAACACCACAACAATTCCTTTCTGATAGCCTCCGTCGTAATGGGTCAGAGCAATATGGCCGCGGGAGCTACAATAGGTTCCAATCACAACAGCAGAGCAAACGATAATGAAGTTCAAGCGGGCCGCGGATTCTGGCCGGGCTTATGCACGAGTGTTAAACAATCCTGTCGCTTTGCTTCTTATGTGCTATTGTCCAAAGCTGATTACCCGGCCGAGCTTGATATTCCCCTGCCATTCTCACTGCTTGGTAATAATTCCGCGAGTGACCGGCTTGAAATTATGCCTGCATTCTGGTGGCTGTACAATATGTACGCCCTCGCAAGGAATTCCTGGAAGTTTCAAATTCGTGATGGACGCAAGAGAAAAATTCAGAACATCGAATTTGACTATTTGGCGCCCGATACCGCTGAGGAGATATTCAATGCCCGCCGTCTGCTGGAAATATGGACCGCAAAGGCAAGCCTGCGGCTTAACGGCAAACCTACCGATGGTAAGAATGATGACGAACTTGCCGCATCCGGACGAGAGCTTCTTGCCGGGCCTTCCGAAACGGTAAACGCTCTCGAAATCCTTGGTGAAAACATGGAGAAATCAAACAGAAAGGTTGTGATTCTCAAAGCGTACAACGCTTATCACGCATATGGTGATATGCTTCACCATTACGCGATAAAGAATCTTCTCGCATATCTGAGCGTAAATCGGGAGGCTGGTTATGCAGTTATCCTCGAAGGGCTGTCCGGAGAACGGGTTCGCAAATGGGTTAACCTTGGCGGACAGATCATACCCGAGGAAGATGTCGATCAGATAAGATCGGATATCGGGTCAGGCAAACTCCGCGGCTGGGATGATATCCATGGCAGGTATGACACTCTCGGGGAAGCTTATCCACTTGAAAAGCAGAAGCACTCTTTTGCCACCCTCTGCAAATTACTCGGAACCGATAAACCCTCGAAGGAACAATGGACATCGGCTCTGGCCAGGGCTGTGGAAATACAGGAATTCATCAGAGACCAGGTTTACATTTCAAGAAAAAAGGATTTCGACAATTCGTTCCGTCAAACTACCTACAGGAATGAAGCTGAAATGAATGCCGCCATCGGAACAATTGAAGACAACGAATTTGTTCATCAGGTCAGAGAAGAAACAGAAAAATTCAGAAAACTGGCAGCTGATGCCGGAAGCAGGAGTTGAGACAGAAAGTGAATCTACATGAGGAAAAATATTCTGATTACGCGCTTGTGCGTGAAATGCTGGAAACTGTCGATGTGGTGCGAGGGTTTAACTCAGCCCGGACACGAGCTGTCGCGGAAGATATTCAATCCGTCGGGAAGCTTTTTCTGACAGGAGAAGGTTCGAGCCGAATCTTCCCGGCGAAGAGCGCCATCCGCAAAGCCCTGACAATGGGACTGGGTGTAAGTATCACTACTGAAGGCTCCCGCCAGGCATCACAATATGATCTTTCCGACTTTGCTGTTTTCTGCGCGTCAAACTCCGGAAGAACCAAAGAAGTGGTGCTGATCGCGGAGAAACTTATGGAGGCGGGCAATAATTGCTGTTACGCGCTGTCTGCCGGCACAGGAACCCTTCTGGAAGATGTCTGCGAAGAAACGTTTGTCCTTACGTGCGGTTCGGAAAAAGCTGTGGCGGCAACGAAGAGCGTTGTTGAACAGGCTCTGTTCTATGAATCCATTCTGCACCATATAAACGGCAGAAATTCGCCTGCTTTACCGGAATTGGCAGCAAGCATTCAAGAAGTGCTGACGATGGTTATCGACCCCCACATTATTGAAACGGCGGCAAAGGCAGGAACTATCTATTTCGCGGGTTATAACGATGGAGTTGCCGAAGAACTGGCTCTTAAGACCAATGAAATCACCCGGAAAAAGTCTAATTATCTGGAAGGTACGTACGCTGTTCATGGCATCGAAGAAGTCATGGAAAAGAACGATATTGTTTTTGTTGTAGATCCTTTCGATGAGGAAATTGAGAAATTTCAGGATGTTCTGATCAAAGGTGTCGGGCTTGAAGTCGTGGCAATCGCAGATAGAGATACACCTTTTACAACAATACGAGTTCCCGATTCCGGTGAGATGAATCCCTATGTTTACTTATGCGCAGGCTGGAGTTTACTTGTTGAAATTGGTCTGTATCTGGGTATTAATCTCGATAAGCCAATCCGTGCCCGCAAGATAGGTAATGAACTCATAGAGTAATCGGATATGAGTTAATTCCAGTATCCAGTCCCATAATAACTACTTCCTTTCCTTATAAATTTTGTTTATTATTTTACTAATAAATATTTTCTGTGTATTTTGCGACTGAATGATTCATTTTTCAATTAAGGAGTGTCTCCATGTTGACTTTCGCAAATATGGTAATGTGTATTATTGCTCTCGGTGGTGTTTCGGAAGATGGCGCGATTATTAATGACTTCGTTCAACTTGATGTAAACAGCGGTATTACCGTTGACCAGTTACTTCCTCTATTCAATTCTGCTCGGGCTGATAGTATTTCCTACGTTGAGCCGGGAATCGTTCCGGAAGGCGATTACCTGTTCAACATTACCTTTACCAACGACGGTTCCAAGGTTCTTGTATGTAATTACCTGAGTCATAATGTAACCGTTATTGACTGGGCCAGCATGTCTGTTGATACGACTTTGGCCGTTGAGGGCATGCCAATTGCAATTGCCTGTTCCGATGAATACATGGTTGTTTCCGAACTTTCCGTGAACAAGGTAGACGTTTTCAGCCTTTCCGATTATTCTCTTACCGCTTCTTTCCCTGTCGAGGATCAGCCCTGGGTTCTTCGAATAAGCGATGACGGCAATTATGCATATGTAGCGTGTTATGTCGATAATGTCTGCGAAGTTATCGATCTTGTTTCTCTGACGCATACCGTTACTATCAGCAATTTCCCGTTATGGCTCACCAGTTTTGGTTACGCAAGTGAAAATAACCGCTTATTCATCAGGTTTTCAGGATTTGAACCTGTTTGCGGCGGTGACTATTTAGCGGCTGGTGACGGCATAAAGGATGTGCTGTTCTTCAACACTTCGACCGGTAACGTTGATTACGCCGTTCCCGTTTCGGAGTGTGAGAATGTCGCGCTGTCCGGAGATAGAGCTTACCTTGTAGCCCTCAGCGATGAATTCCCCGTTTCACTCAGCAGAATTGACCTTTCTACTTTTACCGTTGATCGTACTGTTTCTGTTTCCGGCTACTTTCCCGGAGTAACAAGGGAAATCGCCGTTAATCAGGATGGATCCAAGGCGTTCATATCAACAAATAACAATTCAGGTACGCTTGTAAGGTTCCTAACGAATGATTTCGTGACGTTTGCCGATACTTACTCGCCATTGTGGATTGGGGTTTCTCCCGATCATTCTCTCGCTGTTTGTGGAAACGACAGATATTCAGTTATCGATTTTGCCACGGAGACCATGGTTGCCCAGTACCAGGGAGACACCCAGTCCTTCGGTTGCGTATCCCCTGCCGCGAACAACACCGCAAGCTATGATCCTACAACTCATGAAGGTATTTTCTTTTACACTTTTGATGGATCTTCAGCGAATTACCTCGGTGATGTAATGTCAGGTTCTTCCGTTGAAAGTGATGGAACACGAAGGGCAGCAATAACAACCGATGGCTCAATTGCTGTTGTTTCCAACACCATGTCGGACAATGTGAGCATTATCGATCTTTCTACTTTTGAGGTCGATGCTGTACTTGAGATAGGGGACAGGGTTCAGGATGTCGCGATAACTTCGGATTCGAAATGGGCGGTTATATGTGGCTTCAACTCCAATTCAGTGAAGATCATAGATCTTGAGACCAATACCATTGTGGCTGATGTATTAACCGGCTCAGGATCTTCAGTCGTTTCAATAACTCCCGATGATGGTTACGCATACGTTGGGAACATTTCAGATAATACGGTTTCCGTTGTTCAGCTTGATGGAGCTTCCAGTATCGAGATCGCTGAAATCCCCTGCGGTGTTATAGGTCTAGTATGGTCAGCACGCGGCGTTACAAGCGATGTAAGAGTAAGTCCTGATGGAGCATACTGCCTTGTGGCCGCGTCCTTTGATGATAAAGTAAAGGTTATTGATACCGCCACCAACACAATCGTAGCCGATCTTACGGTTGGGGTTTTTCCCCTTCAGATAGCTTTCAACAATGACGGTTCCAGAGCTCTTGTATCCAACTACAACGGGGGTACCTACTCGCTTTTAGATATTAACGGCGCTTCCTCCTCGGTTGTGGGAACATGGATCGTTGGTAACAATCCCATGAGGGTTGCGTACGACAGTATCTCCGATCAGTTCGCAATAGGGCTTTTCTCCAATAGGGCTGTTAAAACCGTTGATCCTTCTACGGGTTCCATTACCGGTACGCACAGTTACGCAAGTTCCGGCAATGTAATCGATGTTGATTACGCTGTAGATGGATCAAGGCTTGTTCTTACAGAAGCCAGAAGAACAGGCAGTTTCGTTCCCTGCAGAATACACCGTGACAGTGAAATGGAGAATCTCGGCGCTGACGCGGCATGCTTCGAATACTGCAGTGAAATAGATGTAGCTCTAGCTACTTCTCCCGGGGCTGATTACGCGATCTATATAAGTTTTACTCCTGAAGGAATCGAGGAAAGTGAAATCGTAACGGTAGATATGCCAGGACTGACCGTTTCACCAAATCCTGGTAATGGTTGTTTCGCTTTCAACGTTTTTCTGCCGTCCGCATGTGATATGTTGCTTGGCGTATACGACCTGAGCGGAAGGCTTGTATCAAGGGTTGAGCAGAATTCATTCGTCAGCGGAAGTTACGTAATTGACTGGAATGATAGTGTTCCCGCTGGTGTTTACGCTGTGAGGCTGGATGCCGGGGAGAAAACCGTTACGAGGCTCATGACTGTATGTGAATAAGACCATAGTATTTAAACTCTATTTACTATTTTCATTAATCGGGAAGAAGTACCGGGCTTGTGACGGAGAGCAAATTTAATTTCGATTGTTGTTACGGTTACTTCCCTAAGTTTATATCTGTATATTGGCAGTTGTTCTGAAAGCGATGACCGGATTTCCAATTTCTCAGTTTGATGGAGGTTAGATACATTGAAGCAAGTAACAGCAGATTTTTCTTTACATCGCTCGTTCTTACCTGTACGGGTGGGCACTCTTTACAAAATGCCCGTACTGGTACTCCTCGCGCTGTTACTGTTTACATGTTCCGTTATTGCTGATACAACGGGAATCGTGGGTGGTACGGTTTCGGACGAAGACGGAGATCCGCTTGTTGGAACCACTGTAATGATTGAGGGAACTCAGCTGGGCACAATGGCGGATTCAAATGGAGAATACATCATCGCGGGGATTCCTCCGGGCACTTACACGGTAAAAGCAAGTATGGTGGGCAGATCTACTTCCAGGATACAGGGTATTCATGTGATTGCAGATCAGCTCAGCCGTGTTGATTTCATACTGTCTGAAGACCCTACCGGCTCAACCGTTATCACTGTTGAGGAGACAAGAAGCAATATCCTTCAGGATATTCCGTCAACCCTGCACCTGATGGATTTCACCGAGATCAGAACAAAGACTTCCATGAGTATTGTTGACATTATCGCCTTCCAGCCGGGTGTGGTAGCCAGCCATGGCGAGATGCATGTACGTGGAGGCCGCAGCGGAGAGGTGGATTACCTTCTTGACGGTATTTCAATTCGTTCTCCAATAGATAACAGTTTCAGCCTTGAACTGCCCCTGGGAGCCCTTTCAAACGCCACTCTGATGACCGGAGGGCTTGGTGCCGAATACGGAAACTCCATGTCGGGAATTGTTAACCTCATTGGAAAGGAGGGTAGCGATTCCTACAACGGTTCAATGATCTTCCGTTACGGAGACATTACAACAACTTCCTTTGAATCCGGAGAACAGCTTTTCATGGAAGAAACGGATGTTGAGAACTGCAGAGGAAACCTTACAGGTTTTGAAGGGAGTGTATCCGGCCCTGAACCCGTAACGGAACTGCTTCTTCCTGCCATTGGAATTCGAATTCCCGGACAGATGAGGTTCAGCGCGTCCGGGCAGATATCCGTGAGTGACAGAGATTCTCTTGATACCCGTAACAGATGGGAGAATAACTGGCAGTCAGACATGTCGGGTATTACGAAGTTAACCTACAGGCCGATGAATAGAACCAGTTTCGCTCTTACCGTTCTTGGTTCCTACAGCGAGAGGGGATGGAATGAGTGGGCCTGGTCAAGGTACCATCTGCCAGCCTACATAAATAGTACGGCATACCTGGGGAGAAGTCAGGATTACGCCCTTCCAATACGCTTCAGCGAAACAGCAGGAGTCACATTCAACGCCACACAGCTGCTTGGAAGCGAAACATGCCTGAAATTCACGATGGGCATTATGAAGTTCCAGGACTGGCACCGTATACGGTCACAGGAGGGTGGTTACATAGGCGAAAACACATGCCCCACCTACTGGCTTTCCCAGTACGCGCCGGAAGTAAGAATTGCGGATTCCTCCGGATTCTATCACACAGGGATTCATCCTAATGTATGGTACGATTCCAAAGCAACGGTGAGCAGCTTAATGGTGGGTTTTGACTCGAATCCCAATACCAGAACAAGAATAAAGGCGGGGATTTCGGCAGACTATTACGACCTTTATCAGTACAATGTTTCTGCTCAGTCCTTTCGAAATGTATTCACCTCCCAGTGGAACGCTTACCCTCATTCGGGCTCCTGCTACCTTCAGGGCAGCTACAGGTTCTCAGGAGGAGTGATAACCACAGCCGGAGTAAGGGCGGATGTGTTCGATGCAAATACTTCTATAATCGATTTCGAATCCGGCACTGAAGTACGGGTTAAAAAGAAATGGCATATCAGCCCCAGGGTGGGCTTTTCAGTTCCCTTCAGCGAAAATTCAGTCTTCTTTTCAACGTACGGACACCATTTCCAGCTGCCTTCAATGAACTGTCTCTTCCTACAAACATCCTACAACCTTGCTGAAAACAAGATAGTAGCCGGCAACCCTGATCTTGACCCGGAGATGACACAGGTATTTGAAGTAGGAATCAGGCATTTCATTGATAACTTCACAGAATTTTCTCTGGCAGCGTATTACAAAGACATTACTGGCCTGGTAAACACCAAAGACCACAGTGAGGGAACTTACTACATCTTTTCCAACGACGACAGCCATGGAATGGTACGGGGCATTGAAGCTACTTTGAACAGACGATCGGGGAGTAATATTTCCGGACAGCTTTCGTATGCTCTATCCGTAGCCAAAGGCAAGTATTCATCCATGCTGGAGAGGTACAATTACTCTCAAATGGGAGTTATCTTTATTTCCAATGAAGATAACTACCTTGACTGGGATCAGACGCATACGATATCAGCTTCCGTTGAGGTCAGGGCATTTGAATCGGAAGGTCCGGAAGTGGCGGGAATTCATCCCCTGGAAAACACGAGGCTTGGCTTATCATGGCAATACGGCAGCGGGATACCCTATACCCTCCCGCCTGTTGAGGAGGAACTGGTGGAGACAAATACACAGAGGTATCCCTATTCCATGCAGACTGACGCAACCCTTTCCAGAACGATACCTATAGGCCCGATTGAACTGGATCTGGTTCTGGGAGTATTCAATCTGTTCAACAGAAAAAATGTGATTCACATTTACGATACTAATCTTTTCCGCACATCAGGTGATCCGGGCGGCTCCGCGGGGAACCCGCGGGCCTGGTCTCCAGCAAGGCATTTCATGCTTTCGGCTGGTATATCATGGTAACGAAATATATCGGGTTCTTCGCAGCGACAGCACTTCTGACTGTAAGCGGCTGTACCGATCTTACGGAGTTCGACCATACACTTCGAGCGGGAGTCAACATCGTATCCACGCCTGATCTTTCCCTTGTTCATACAATTGAGAACATCTCAGAAGCCAGGTCACTGTGCCCGCTTCCCGGTTGCTTCATTGTAGCTACAACAGAAGGAACTGTGATCCGTTTCGATTCCCAAACGTACGAACAGACAGGATCCTTCATAGTTGGCAGTCCTTCCTCTTCAGGTTACTTCGAAATGGAGTACAGTCCTACCGAGAGCAGCGTTTACGTTATCGGCGCATTCGGACAGATATCAGAATTGCATGTGCCCGATATGGAAGTACTGGATAATTTCAGCCTCTGCGAGTCTCCCGTTGATATTGAAATCGGCACAGATATTGAAGTAGCCTACTTCTATGTGGCCGGTGCAACTTCCAAAAGAATCTTCGAAGTCAGACTCAGCTCCAACATCGCTTCCAGATCCTGTTACCTTGAATTCAGCCCCACATGCATGGCCATCGATCAGACTCAGGATACCCTTCTTATCGGAACCGTGGGGGAAACCGAAATAGTTTCCCTAGGAACCGGGCCGATGCGGAACAGAATAATGGATGATTTCCCTGGGATATTGGCCATTGAAGCAATACCGGACGATACTGTCTTCTGCGCGGTGTTCGACTGCTCAAAAGGACTAATTGCAACGATATTTAACTATTTTCCGCCGTATGCTGGGAGTTGCTGGAGCGGAGCAGTACAGATAGATGGCGATATCCACTACATGTGTGCCGATCCTGACGGCTACCATGTTTATATACTCAGCTATCTTGGTGATAACGTAAGCAGACTGATTTCCTACAACTGCTGGAACTACCTGATTGAACATAGTACAGATCTACAGGGTTATCCTATTGACCTGGAAATCTGCTCCGGAGGGACGCTGCTGGTTCTAACTGCTGAATAGAGAAAAGGAAAAAAAAAGGGGTCAAATCTTTACTCTTGACATTATCTTGGTACACAATGAAAGACATCAAGCGTGTTATAAAAACTATCTTTTGGTAGGATGCAATAATGATGAAATCATAATGTCAAGAGTAAAGATTTGACCCCTATGTAGTTTAGTCTACTATCATTTCAATGGCGGCATCAAGAACAGGGTCAATTCCAGCCGCAAAATCAGCCTCGGAAACCGGAATGTAAATGTCGGGAGCTATTCCGGAGTTAAGTATAAGAGTGTTGTCAAGGGAATAGGTAACCATCTCAGGTATTTTAATGGTCCAGTCGGCAGTAAGATTGAATGAAACTGCAGGGTTGGCAAAACCAGCTGTGGTGTCACCTATAACGGTAACATGCTGCTGAGTTTTGAGAAGCAGAACCAGCTGCTCAGCCGCGCCCTGGGTATCTCTGCCTGTGAGGAGAACTATGGGGTCTGTGAACTGCCACGCGCCGTTTCTGTTCGTGAATACTTCCTGCATCTCTCCCATGTCGTTTCTTCCCGGACCTGTCCTGATAGATTTGTAATAAGAAAGAACAGCATTTTCAGAGAACCTTCCGATAGCGTAAAGAGCATTTACCTCAAAACCGCTTTCATTGCACATGCGCAGATCCAGGATTATACTGCTGCATTCTGCAATCGCATAAGTTACAGAATAGAATGATAGCACATCGAATCCAGAGCCCAGATTGCTTATGTACACATATCCGACTGTATCGGCAGGAAGCGCGGTACTGATTACCATTGCGTCGTAGTAGAATAAGTATTCGATAGAATCCGGTAGTATCCAGTCCTGTATATAACTCATCAAGACGTTTAAATCCCAGTTCAGGAAATCGCCCTGGTTCCAGCTTTCCAGTACGGTTTGTGCATCCCTGAGAATCAAGTTCTGATCTTCGAATTCACTCATGAGTTCAATGCAGATATCCAGAAGCTGAGATCTGTTATGAGCGTCTTCTGCCGCGGATTTGAATTTATGGTACGACTCGTCCCAGTCCACGTTATCCTTCGCAAAAAAGCAGGCGTAGTGAGAGTCAATAAGGTCCCAGACAAGAACATATTCGGAGAGAAGTGAATCCGGCTCGCCAACACTATAGGGAGCCATAAGACATCCGGAAATTCCGGAAATCAGAATGGCAATACCTATGGATACAACAAGTAACATGTATTTCAATACTCGCATAATCGTTCTCCGATTTCCATTTACTTAGTACCATTATTCAGAGGGATAGCATACTAACAATACAGAGGAAAAGGTAGAATAACATAACCGGCGAATTCCACGTCAAGAATTGTCAGCCTTCCGTTCATGTATCGGATCTGGCGCTTCACAAATTCCGGTTGCATAGTTTTACAAATAACTGATATGAAGGGCGGTGCTCATGGAAAATTACGGGACTGATACTTACGGTGAGCGGATTGCGGACATTTATGATAACTGGTACGGCCCCCCTGAGGATTCCTCTATTACGTTGCTGAGCGACCTGGCGTATCACGGCCGCGCATTGGAACTGGGAATCGGGACCGGTCGCATTGCTCTTCCATTGAAGAAAAAGGGAATCGACATTCACGGTATCGACGCGTCTCCATCCATGGTTAAGAAGCTCCGCGGAAAACCTGACGGAAAGTCCATACCTGTATCCTTCGGGGATTTTTCAGAGGTTGCCGTTGAAGGCAAGTACGATTTGATATTTGTAGTCTTCAACACTTTTTTCTCCCTGATAACGCAGGAAGCACAGTTGGAATGCCTTCAGAACGTTGCGAAACACCTGACAAGCGGCGGTGCTTTCCTGATCGAAGCTTTCATTCCGGACCTGGGGAGATTCGATCGAGGCCAGAGTGTCCGCGCGACGCATGTTGGTGAGAACAGTGTCAAAATCGATGTGTCAAATCATAACCCGCTTAAGCAACTGGTAACCAGCCAGCATGTGATCCTTACAGACAACGGGGTACGACTCTGTCCTGTAACGATCCGATACACCTGGCCGTCGGAGCTGGATATGATGGCAAGAGTCGCGGGTATGAAACTGGCAGACAGATGGGGAGATTGGGAACGCGGGGTTTTTTCATCGACCAGTGGAAAGCACATATCGATCTATAAGCTTATATAGAAGTTCTGTATCCCTTTCGATTGATAATGCAATAATCCCTTCAATTTTTCGTCCTTGATATCAGGCGAAGGGAATTAATCTATGAACCGTCAGAGAAAGTCGACACTGGCTGTGTTTTTCAACAACAACTACAACCACCTTGTCAAGTATGTCAGATGTATGATCGATGACTCCTCCCACAGAAGCAGCGAGGATATAGTTCAGGATGTCATGCTGGGCATTCTGGACAGGCCGGATATTGTGGCGCCCATAACCAACCTGTCCGCCTATATTTACAGAGCGTTGCGAAACAGGATCATCGACCACTACAGAAGTCCGAAGAAGGATACCGTATCCCTTGACATGGAAAACGAAGACGGCCTGAGCCTTTTCGATGTCCTGCCTGACGAAAAATTCAATCCTGAGGGTTTTTACCACAGACGCGCTCAACACCGGCTTATCTTCGATCTGATTCGGGAACTCCCTTCAGACCAGATGGAAGTAATCGTTGAAACAGAATTCAACGAAAGAACATTCAAGGAGCTTTCGAAACAATGGGACGTACCGGTGGGAACTCTTCTGGCAAGGAAGCACCGGGGCATTAAGACTGTTCGAAGAAATCTAAAGAAAGAGCAGGAGGTAGAGAATGAGTGACTGCAGGTACAAGTTCAGATTCATGAACCATGAGGTGACTGGAAATGGCCCTGTAAAGGTCTTTAAGATCGTTGGAATGGTTCTGTTGGGCATTATAGGGATAACAGCCCTGGCGCTGATATTCGGGATATTCGTCAAATGGCTTTGGAATGCCCTCATGCCGGTGATCTTCGGTCTTCCCGATATAGGATTCTGGCAGGCGGTGGGTCTTGTTGTACTGGGCCATATCCTATTCGGCGGGGACCATGGCCATCACTACGAACGAAGCGGCAGCAAACGCAGAAATAAATTGCCCAGCGCGCCCGATAAAAGCCCCTTCCAGCTTGAGATGGAACAGGACTACGCTGAGTTCTGGCGTGAAGAGGGCCATGAAGCCTTCAAAACCTGGATGCACAGGGAAAACGGCACAGTAACCGACGACAGCTGAGCTTCCCGCTTGAATGGCAGGGCAGTGATCATATCACTGTCCTGCTTCTCATCAAAGCAGGCAAATTTCGTTAATCACGTTGACGATAAACCCGACTGTACAGATATATGAATGTTAAATATCTTTATGTTTGCGCCGGGAGGTGATGTCCTGAAAAAAGCAAGCCTTGGAAAAAGCAGGATAGAGGCCATCTCCGACGGGATATACGCCATTGCCATGACCCTTGCGGTACTCAGTATTGATGTCGATGCCGTATTGCCTTCGCACGAATCACTCATTGAGGCCCTTCCCGGAATGATAGGAGAGCTGCGTCATTACATCATATCTTTCCTGACTCTGGCGAGTTTCTGGATAGGCCAGCATTACCTTATGGACAGAATTAAGGTGACTGACGCAAGTCTCAACTGGATAATCATGCTCCATCTTCTTTTCATCACTCTCATCCCCATTACAACCGATGTTATAGGAGATTTCGATAGTGTTCTTGCAGTGCAGATATTCGTGGTTAACCTGTTTCTTATAAGCGTGTCAATAGATCTTGAGTACATTTATGTAAGAAGGCATCCTGATCTGGGGCTCGATAAAGAGATCAGGAAACACAAATATCTGGGCATGGTAATTTTCCCGGGTTTCTCCGTTCTGGTGTTTTTCCTGGCATGGCCATTTCAGGAATGGGCCACTCTTCTGTACGTGCTTATCCCCTTCGTGAGGAAAAGTATCAACTGACCTGTTAACAGTTTACGCTATATGTACTATTTAAAGCTTGACAAAATGCCACCTCTCTAGTATTAACTTAATAATATTACTAAGAAAGGACATGTTGTCATGAAAATATACGTTACAGCGGGAATTGTTGCGATTGCGGTGGCCGGTTGCGGCGCATCCGATAACAGCACAACAACTGCGTCGATGATTCAGATAGACACAAATCCTACAGTTACGCTGGTTCCTGTTGATTCCATCGGTATGGAGATGGGGGATTCCAACTACGTAATGGGAGGCGTTGAGGGTGCCGCTTTTGGTCCGGACGGCAGTATCGCCGTGCTTGACTGCGGCAGATCAGCTGTCCGTCTATATTCTCCGGAAGGCGTTTATTTACGGAGTATCGGACGGAGGGGAAACGGTCCGGGTGAACTTCAGAATGTCACTTTCATGGCCATTTCCGATAGCGGCCACATTCACCTTTCGGGCACAGGCAGTGATATGCCTGGGGCTCATTCCTACGATTACTACACCGGGGAATGGCTGGGGTCCTGCGGGACTTTCATCCCGCCCAGCTGCCTTGAGGGAGCCCGGGGTAACAGCTACCTTAGAAAAGATATAAGCTTCGAGGTTGATGGAGATGACATAGTACTTCCGATAACCATTTCAATGTACGAAGCAGGCACTGATGAGCCTCTTGTTACATACTTCGAAGAAATAGTGCCCTTTGATATGACAGATGACGTTGGAATGCTTGAGCTTGACTGGTACGGTTACGATATCGCGGTGGGTTCTGAGGGAATGGTCTTAATCGCTCCGCGTTCAACCGAGGAAGCTTTAATAGTCGCCTGCGATTCAGCGGGAAACGAAATCCGGACCCTGGAACTCCCCTATCAGCCCGCACGAAGAACTGAAGAAGAAATGGAGATGGAAAGGAATATTCTAAGGGCAAAAGCCATCGCTTCAAATGAAAGTCCGGTTGGCCTTGAGCCGGATCCTTTCAAGCCCATGATAAGAGGGCTTGAAACGGATGGAGAAGGGAACCTCTGGGTATTGCAGGGTGGGCCATCCATTCCGACTTTTACAGTTCTGAGCCCGTCAGGTGAGTTCCTTTTCACAGCAAGGGTTGCCGGTGAACCTCAGGATGGAAGCACATGGCGATTCCATATCGATGAGAACGGTTTTCTCGCGTATGCTGAAGATCCCTTCAGCGGATTTCAGAAAATCTACATACTGCAGATGCAGGGAGGATAAATAAAGCTTCTGTGGAGAAACCGTTTCAATTTTGCTAAACGAAACGGAAGATGAAGGGGATTCATGTTAGCCTTGCACTGTGAAAATGTTTTTAAGAATTCAGATCTCGGGAGCTTCTTTTCTGAAAGAGGGCTATGAGTTTTCTACGAGTTCCCGGTTTTTCAAGCAGGGTAAATCCACATTCCACGGCGGCATCAACCGTTGACTGAAAATCCTTCTGTGAAACATGGCTTCCCGGCTCCACAACAAGAAGCTTACCTCCTTCTCTTGTCAGCTCGTAAAGCTCTGTAAAGAATGAAACGGCATCGGGTACTTCATGAACTACAGCCGAAGCGAGAATAAAATCCGCCGCATTGACCAGATCATCAACATTCAGACAATCATTCCCGCAGACTCTTACCTCAATCCTTTTGTGAATATTTTTTTTCTTCGCCCGTTTGAATAGTTTCTGGACCATCTTTTCCTGAAGGTCGATACATATTACCTTGCCTTCGGGCCCAACCATTTTCGCCAGGGGAAGGCTGAAAAAACCCATGGCACAGCCAACATCAATTACTGTCATTCCCCGATTGACATAGTGGGACAGTATCTTTTCCGGATTATCAATCAGTTTCCGCAGTGGGCTTGCCAGGAGGTATCCTACCCATACTGGACATACATGATCTGCCAAAATCTACCTTCCTTTGAGTATTATTGCCGGGTCAGAGAAGCATTATATCCTGAGGATCATCCGGATTGACTTTTACCATGATAGTCTTTCCCGCCTGGAACCGGGCAAGGTCAGTAAGGGGAATAACTTGCTTGTGTATGACTTCGCAGGGGGGGTGAACCGGAGAATTCACATGTAACCTGAAACGTATTTTCGGCTGATTGTTTATATAGGTTCCAGTTTCTCCCAGTTCAATAATTTCTGCCTGAGCATCGAGCCAGGTTTTCTCGATACGTTCCCGTCTTCTGTTTGACAGTCGTGCCCATACAATAACTACAAGATTGGTCAGCAGGAACATTCCCGCCATTCCCCAAAAGAATGTATTCAGCGGATAGCCATCGTCTGTTCTTGATTTTGGAGATACCAGAAAGCCGGCGATGATGAAACCGACTATTATCACGGCAAAAATGCCGAATACACCCCAGTTAATTTTAGTTCTTGTTCCCATGAAGGGATTATATCTACATCCCGGGCGGTGGGCAAGAATCGGGAGAAAATTCCGGAACGAACAGCTCCACGTCGAACTCCATGCCGTCGATCCATACGCTGTCCCCTTCAGTACCCCCAAGTACAATTTCCTTTACTGTCAGTATTCCCCTTTCTCGATGAACTCCGTCATGTACAGCTATTGCAGCCTCCTGAGCTTCGGGACTTTCAGGCCAGAGCATACCGGAGAGGGATTCAAACGCAATATCGAAGCCGGGCTTACTGGTTACAAAATAGAACCTGCGCTCTTCTCCGGGAGCGTTTACCGAACCATCATTGAAGCCAGTACCCTCTTCGTTGAGGAAATGCCATACGTATATCTGAAGCGCATTGACTCCCCTGTAAGGAGGGGTTACCACCGAGCAGAAATTGTCGCTTGGAAAGGCGGGGTCGAATATCCTCACAGCCCAACCTTCGGGTCCGTAATCGATGAATTCAATGGTGAATAAGAGACCTCCGGGTAGTTCACACTGAAAATCTTCGTAACGGTTGATTGCGCAACTGAATGAATACGGTGAATGATTCCCGCCTGATTCCTCGCCGTGAAGAGAGCCCATAATGGTTACAAGCATTAGAATGATAAGTATGAATGAGCATCTGGTCATGGAATTTCACCCTTCAAGCTGATTATCCCTGTGAATGAAATCATCCCCTACAATTTCATCATGAATGTAAACTATGGGACTTCTTGCCGGTAGACAAGTCTTTTACATATTATTAGAACGTTGTTCTGCCGGTTTTCAACGGTTCAGGGTAGTAGTATTGATATATTGTGATAGATATAGATTTGATCAGCATTGTGCTAATTGAGTAAACAGTAAGTTTTAGTCAAGGCATTGCATCCTTCATACGAACATTCGCACAGGATAGGAAACATGAAAAAAGCACTGATTACAGGAATCACCGGCCAGGACGGCTCGTATCTTACAGAGCTTCTTATCGAAAAAGGATACGAAGTCCATGGTATTGTCAGACGATCAAGCAGTTTCAACCGTGAACGGATAGAACATCTTATCCAGGAGCCTGATATTTACCGCAGTTCTCTTTTCCTCCATTACGGAGACATGACCGATTCAAGCGCCCTCAACAGAATTCTTGAAAAGGTGGGGCCGGACGAGATATACAACCTTGCAGCCCAGAGTCATGTAAGGATTTCATTCGATATGCCGGAGTATACGGCCGATGTTGATGCTCTTGGAGTCGCGCGGCTGCTGGATGCCATCGGGGAAGTTGGGCTTCTGGGGGAATGCAAATTCTACCAGGCTTCCACAAGTGAAATGTTCGGTTCTTCGCCCCCTCCCCAAAATGAGGAGACCCCCTTCCATCCAAGAAGCCCATACGCCGCAGCAAAGCTCTATTCGCACTGGATGGTGGTTAACTATAGAAAAGGGTACGGGCTTCACGCGTCAAGCGGAATTCTGTTCAACCATGAATCACCAAGACGGGGAAGAAACTTCGTTACCAGAAAAATCGCTATCGCGGCCGCAAGGATAAAGATGGGCCTTCAGAATAACCTCGCTCTGGGAAACCTTGACGCGAAACGTGACTGGGGCCATGCGAAAGATTACGCATCGGCGATGCACCTTATGCTGCAGCGGCCTGAGGGTGATGATTTCGTTATAGCAACCGGTGAAACCCATTCCATTCGGGATTTTCTTGACAGGGCATTCGGCAGGCTGGATCTTGACTGGAAAAAATACGTTACTGTAGACAAAAGATACTTCAGACCAACAGAAGTAGACGTTCTTATGGGAGATGCTTCCAAGGCCGAGAATCTTCTCGGCTGGAAACCGGAGATTTCATTTGACGTATTAGTTAACGAAATGGTCGATTACGAATTGGCTCAGCTGAACTCTCAATTAAAGTAAGAAGGGAAACCCGGGCTAAAGGTTTACTCCTGTTCAACAACTTCTATGCCGGGCATTTCCGAGACATCGTAACGAACTTCGGAGTGGTTCTTTAAAAGAAGCTCCTCTTTCAGTATTTCTGAAGTTTCCAGGTCGGTTTCTTTGCGCCATAGTTCGTTCTCTCTGTATACGATTCCATTGATCCGGACAAAGCGATGTTCTCTCTCTTCCACAGTGAATTTGCAGGGAAGAGCCTGTTCGCATCTGATCTCCCCCCGCAGATATTCCTCATCCACCCACGTTCTAAGCTGAAACCGCCAGGAAGTATTGTTCTTAAACATGAAATCCAGGTAGTTGTAGAAAACCGTGGCTCCAGTACCGAATGGAACGGTTCTCTTGTAGTCGGGGAACGGATCGAATTTATGTCTGTGACGCTCCACAACTTCCATCGGGGATTGAAGCACCAGCCAGTGGAGCAGGTTTGAAAACTGGCAGAGGCCGCCGCCCACCATGGAAACCAGCTCACCAAAGGAAAGCTGCAGCCCCGGCAGGAACTCCCTTCTTTTCAGAGGTTTTCCTACCAATCTCCAGAAAGAAAAAACCTCTCCGGGATTGATTATCACCCCATCGATGCGTGAGGATGCGGTTCTCAGGCTTGTAATTTTGTTTTTCTGCAGAGTCTGGTCGGTTCCCTGTAGCTTTCTCATCAGAATAGACCTGTGGGTGACAACCGTTTCCGGAAGAGTTTCATCCGATTTCCTCAGGGCGTACTTTTCTCGACCGAAACACCATTTCATTCTTCGAACCTGTCGGTGCATAAACACCGATGCCCTGTAGAGAAAAGGGTTAAGAGATGAAAGAGATTTTCTTCGGCTCACGGTATTGCCTGTTTCGTCCGGCTAAAACAATCCGGTGACATTTCCATCATCATCAACATCCATCTTTGTGGCCGCAGGAACCTTGGGAAGCCCGGGCATCCGCATTATGCTCCCTGTTATTGGCACCAGGAAACCTGCTCCAGCGGATATTTCTATTTCCCTTACCGTTACAACAAAATCTTTGGGTCTTCCAAGAAGTTTCGGATTGTCCGAAAGGGATTTCTGCGTTTTTGCTATGCAGACCGGGAGTTTTTCAAAACCGAGTCTTTTTATCGTACGAAGATCTTTCCTTGCCAGGCTGGTGTAGTCTATATACTCGGCTCCGTAGATCTCTTTAGCGATTGTCTCAATCTTTTCCTCCACACTCCGGTTCCAGTCGTACAGTGGTTTGAAAGTGCTGCTGCAGTCCCGTGCGTTTTCAACTACAAGGGAAGCAAGTTCCTCCATCCCTTTCCCCCCGTTTACAAATCCGTCTCCAACGGCAGCGGGGATTCCAAGTTCTGCGCAACGATTAAGAACCAGATCGAGTTCCTCCTCCGTATCGTGAGAGAATCTGTTTACACAGATAACCGCCGGTAGTCCGAATTTACCGATATTCTCAATATGCTTCTCCATGTTAGGCAGGCCTGCTGCAAGAGCTTGCTCATCCGGAGTTTCAAGGTCTTTTTTCTTAACACCACCATGCATTTTAAGAGCTCGGCAGGTAACCACAAGAACCACAAGGCTCGGGCATAGATTTCCGTAAGGGCACTTTATATCAAAGAACTTCTCGGCGCCGAGGTCGAAGCCGAATCCGGCTTCCGTTATTGCCCAGTCCGAGAAAGCTATAGCCATCTTCGTTGCCAGAAGTGAATTGCAGCCATGAGCGATATTGGCAAAAGGCCCGCAATGCACGAAGGCAGGATTTCCTTCAAGGGTCTGAACCAGATTCGGCTTAATAGCGTCCTTAAGCAGCATGGCCATAGCCCCGGTGACACCCATTTCCTTTGCTGAAACTTCTCCGCGGTCATAGGTAAGGCCAATGAAAATACGGTCCAGCCGCCTTTTCAGGTCATCCATGTCTGTAGCCAGGGAGAGTATGGCCATTATCTCGCTTGCAGCGGATATGTCAAATCCTGATTCTCTGGGAACTCCCTGGGTTCTGCCGCCGAGACCTATGATAATATCTCTGAGTGATCTGTCATTCATATCCAATACACGCCTGAAACTGATGGTTCTGGGATCCAGGCGGGAGGGGTTTCCCCTGTGAAGGTGATTGTCCAGTGCCGCCGCAAGCAGGTTGTTCGCGGCGGTAATGGCATGTATATCCCCTGTGAAATGAAGATTTATATCCTCCATTGGTATTACCTGTGAATATCCCCCGCCAGCCGCGCCTCCCTTAAGCCCGAATATCGGGCCCAGAGAAGGTTCCCTAACTGCGCAGCTTACAGACTTCCCAAGCCTTGCGAGTCCCTGTGTAAGGCCTATTGTGGTTGTGGTCTTTCCGGCACCGGCAGATGTAGGGGTGATTGCTGAAACAAGAACAAGTCTACCGTAGCCTTTTCTTCTCTTCTCAAGAGCATCAAGATGTACTTTAGCCTTGTCATCTCCATAAAGGTCGATATCCTCTGGCAGTAAGCCAAGTTCTTCTGCGATCTCGGTTATGGGATGAGGAACAGCTTTATTCGCTATTTCAATATCGGTTGGAAATATGCTCAATTTCTCCTCCATCATTAGAATCCGTTTGTGCTGATCTTCTCGGGGGGTTCAATTTCCGTCCGTTCAACTTTCGGCGCAACAACTTCTTCAAGCGTACCGCCCGGAGGCAGGCCGAAACCTTTCAGTGGATAAATTCTGTAAATTTTTGCATCGTTTTTAATTCCTGAGACCACGCAGAAGGATTCCCCCAGGAGATCTGCCTTCCCCGTGGCTTCCCGCAAAGCTGTATTCAAGTCGGTGAACATAACTGATACTCTTCCTTCCGTAAGACGCAGTATTGCACTCAGGAGCGAATTTCGCAAGCTGCTGCAAGCTGTCGATGATGAAATATTAAAGATCGAGAGGTAAAGTTCAGATAGTTTAGACCCAACGTGAGGGGGGAAGGCGCTGGCAGCGCCTTCCCCCGGTCCGGTAGGGAGGTGTGTGGAGGTTCAGATAACTTAGGAGGATGTTATCTCATTTATCTGTTTCCCATTCCTGGACCACGACCCATTCCTCCTGCGTGCTCCTCCGCAATTTCGGCCAGCTTTTCAAGCTGTTCGGCAGTAAGTACATCGTGCACATCAACTATGGCTACGAAGATTACATCCTGCATGGCTTCCTTTACTTCGTCCCTCTGGTCAGCCACCTCTTCAAGGTCACTGACTGTAAGGATCGAGGAAGTGAAGATTTCAATAAAGGTTTCATGATCTTCAGGCCTTCCGGCTGCTTCCATGATGTTCATGGTTTCTTGCCTGGCAGTTTCTGTGATTGACCGGATTTCATCGACCTGATCTTCCGTAAGATCAAGATACCTGAACATCATTCTGAACCGGGCAAGGTTCTCCATTCCGAATCCGCCCTGTCCTCCAGGTCCCGGAGCCATTTCAGCAGCACCCATTCGAGGGCCTCCTTCTGCCCGACCCCATCCTCCGGGACCCTGAGCCATGGCGGTTCCGGCCAGCAGAGTCAGCGCAAGAGCTGCAATTCCAACTATTTTAGTTTTGTGTGACATTCTTTTTACCTTTTTCTTTCTGTTACGAACTCAGCGCAAGGATTCCCCATGCGCCGGAATCGTAATCTTCTTCCTCTTCATCGAGCATTGTATCGGCATCTATTATATCCGCCGCTATGAACCAGTGCTGCGATGATGCCTCTACGTACCATTCGTAACTGTAGATTCCATCGTCCGCTGTCCTGTCTCCCCATAGGCCATCATCGTTCATCCAGTGGCGGGGCCATATGGGACAGGGCCCGTGAGCGTAAACGTAGTACGCAGGTGTGTACTGAGGATTTGTGTGAAGAACCTCAACTTCAAGCCTGATGAGTGTTCCGGGAACAAGTACAGGCAGGCCATCCTCTATACTGTAGAACGTGTCCTGGGAATCGCATTCCCATGTCAGCTCATCACCCTCGTAGATTTTCATTGACTGGATGAATACTTCCTGAGTTATTCCCGAATTAAGTGAGTATTCCGCAGGGGTGATATGGGTGAGAACCCAACCTCCGAAGGATGCATCTTCGTTTCCCGTCCTTTCAACGATGACCCTTCTTGTCCGTATATCATTTATACTTTTGATTCCGGGGTTCAGTATACCTTCATGTGTTGTGTCGATATTGAAATCAG
>JAIORS010000048.1 GCA_021108005.1 Candidatus Aegiribacteria sp. | reverse complement strand
CAGATATGCTGTGACAGCAACGGAAACGCGCACATCATCTGGCAGCACTGGACGGGATCCTCGAATCTTCTCTCCTATATGAAACTTTATCCCGATGGAAGCATCTGCATCGATGAGAGTTACCTTACACCGACCAGCAATCAGGTCTGGGCGCCGATGATGGATATCGATAATGAGAACAACATTCATATAGTCTGGGCAAGAAGTTCCCAGCAGACCACATCAGCTTACTATACAAAGATCAACGGTAACCTTGATGGCGCCGGTCAGTCGATGAGCGATGATGACCTGACCCTTATACAGGAAGCCGCGTTCCTGTCGAATCAGAAGATCCGGTATGCGAAATGCGCTGTTGACGGATATATGAATACTCATGTAATTTTTGAGCGCGGCGAATACGGCTGCAACGAAGCAAAATCGGTGTACTACATGAAACGGAACTCCATACCCATGTTGAGAGTGGAGTTTCCGGATGATTCCATAGCATTCGTGGAAATGACCGGCAGCGGGGCTGTCTGGGATGGAACTTTCGCGGCTTCCGGGGACGGAACCTATTCCGTACTGGTTTCCGGATCAAATTCTGCCGGAGAAACCGGTTCTGCTGTTTATGATTTTGACTATCCCGGGACAGGAATCGAGGCAGGCGATCTTGGTTACGGTCATATCAGTTCGATACGGAATCATCCCAATCCCTTCAGTACTCAGACTGCAATTGTCTATTCTCTGTCCGATGAGAGTGAGGTGTCCATAAATATATTCGATGTAAGAGGACGACTGATAACAGAACTGGCGCAGGGAGAACAGATGCCGGGAACTCACTCCGTTAACTGGAACCCGGATGGTATTGATTCCGGAATGTACTTCTACCGTATAAACGCGGGAAGCTCAACCGCAACCGGAAAGTGCCTTGTTATCTCGGAATGGAAATAGTCTCTTTATTTACCATGTACGCTGTTTGCGGGTTATAGCATATGGCTTGACATCTCTCTTCAAATATTCCATAAAGGAGCTATCAATAGATAAGTAAATGATATTGTAGAGATAAAGGTGCTTACATAACAGAAACGGAAGGTCATCATGAAGAATCATCCGGGTACAGTTCGTTCTTTCACGAATGCGGGAAATGCAGGCACTCTCCTTGTTGTTCTGTGCCTTCTTTGCATCTTTGCCGCTCCGGTCACGGCACAGTGGACTGCGGAAAGAGGTTCGTTCAGATATGCGGTAGTGGTTCGGGATGATACTTACCTTGAGGCCGATTGGGCCGAAGTGGTGGACAGCCTTGTAGCGAAGTATTCGGCCGAGGTTTTTACTTACTCAGGAAGTATCTACAACATTCAACATTCCCTCAGCCTGTACGCCCCGGATTACATCGCATTCGTATCTGAATGGGATAACGCAACAGCGACATTCGTGGATACCGTATGGAAATTCGGCCGTGGACTGGATGACGATCCGTACGGAGACGCTATATGGGGAATCGTTACAGGATACTATGCGTCCGACGCTCTGAGGCTAGCGACCGGTCCAGAGGGGTTTGACGTTGAAACAGTTCTCGGAGGAACTACCAGCTGTGATCTTACCCATTATCCGCGGGGTATTTCCACAAGCGAGAGTACTTATGGACTTTACTATACCAAAGCGCTGAACGATCCGGACGCTATTCAGCACACAGACGGCCCCACGGACAGAACGCAATGGCTTGTTGACTGCCTGAATGCCGACTCTATCGATATTTTCGTTACAAGCGGACACGGTGCTCATTACCAGTGGCAGATGCACTATCCAACTTCCGGTGACGAAGGATATTTCAGATCGTACGGAATCTCGGGATGCCAGGCGCTCGGCCGCACAAATGCGTTAGACACACTGCATATAAACTCTGACAATCCCAAGATTTTCTTTGGACTCGGAAATTGTCAGATCGGCAAGATAACTAACTTCAATTCTATGGCTCTTGGATGGCTCCATACCGCGGGAGCGTACTTCTACACCGGATACGTAATAAACGAGGGATCGTACAGTCAGCAGCACGGAGGAACCAAAGCGTACTTCGAGCGTCAGGCACATTACACCTGGCCGCAGGCTTATTACCTTGCGAATCAGGCTCTCTATTACGACAAATACAATGGAACCCCGGGAGCGGGAGGCGCACCCGATCTGAACGGTTCCGCGCTTTACGGAGATCCCGCTATGGAGGCGAGGGTTCCCATCGGTGTGGGTGTTTACGATACATTGCTCTATTCTGAAGATGTAGTGGTTGACAGTACAGATACTCCGTGGGAGGTCACTGTGACCATAACTATGAATATAGAGGGAAGTCCCGGCTATACGAGTAAGTGGGGTTACAGGTCTCCAATAGTTCTTCTCCCCATCAGAGCGCGGGATATCACAGTGGTAAACCATGACTGTAAAGATGTTGTCGTTACTGACAATTTCGCTATTATGCATATCTGGAACAAGACTGAAGATCCTCTACCGGCGGGCACTACAAGATACCTTACCTTTACATGCAATCCTCTGACAGGCATAAGCGGCGGCGTGCAGCCCTTCATCGACTGCAATCTTGCGAGCAGCCCGAATCCGTTCTCAGGTTCGACCGTTATTTCGTTTGATCTTCCCGATCGGGTGCCTGTTACGCTTGAGGTATTCGATATCACAGGAAGACTTGTGGACACATTGATCAGCGATGACATGCCGGCTGGAACCAATACGGTAACATGGAGCGGAACCGCCGCGAACCAAACGCCCAGCGGAATCTATATCTGCCGCCTTGTTGCCGGATCAAGGAGCTACACCGCCAGACTGGTACATCTCCAATGAGCGGTAAAATCAGGTATCGGATAGTTTCTACAATCTCAAGAATACTATTACCGGTTACAGTCATGTTTGTTGTACTGTTCTCTCTTCCCTGTGAAATGACAGGCGCCGGGCTTGAAAACGAACTGCAGCAAGATGATTATGAATGGGTGCTTGTGGATTCTATCAATGCTTCAGTAAGAATTCCCACCGGAGAGGCATGCGTGATAACCTACGTGAACGGTTCTGGAACACTGCTGTTTGAACCTCCCCAGAGCGGTTTGACAAGCAAGGCTCAGGACGCAGTCGAGAAAGCTCCCGAATGGCTGCAGATCGATCTTGCTGACAATTTTTCAAGGCTTTCGAGTTCTTATCAGGACATATACGCTGACATAATTCTGGCAGCTTCCGACCCTTACGTTGACGAAATCGCCTTTGAAATCGCGCATTTGGCTCCACAGACAATTGGCAGCCATCTTTTTTATCCTGAAGTTCTTGCTTTCAATGTGTCGCTACTGTACGATACAGATCAATTCCTGGCTTACGCCGACATAATGGACTACGGAACTTCAGCAAACGGCGGGAACTACTACTCGACCATCCAATACAAGGTGTACGATGCTCCCGATACGTTGACGTTTGAACTTCCGCAGGACATCTATTACTGGTTTGTCGCACACCCTAAAATCCACAGAGAGAGGCCGGATTACATAAATCCGGCAACAGGAGGGCATGCCGACCCCCCTACCGGTGTTTTCTGGAGGGATTACCTTTTCAACCACGCGGATACGGGATATCCTCTGCTGAAAGATTCTCTTTCGGCCTGTAAAACCCTCTGGAACTGCAATGTAAACAGTCTCGATAACGGAGCCATCGGGGCTCTGAGCACATGGGTGACGGATGTCATGACCTTCCTATCTCATCCGCACCATAACCAGCCTGTCAGGATATACAACTGGCACGAAGGGACTTGCAGCGTTCATTCTTATCTGACAACAGCAGCTTCAAGAACCGCATTCATACCTGCGACAGTATCGGTGATGTACCGAAACAACCATAAAACAAATGAGTTCTGGGAAAGGGAATGGATAGCCTGGGAGCCGGTGGGAACGCACATAAACAGCCCGAGAGACTACGATCCAGGCTGGGGCTGGGATATGGCCAGTGTTTTCGACTGGAGGGGAGACGGTTACACATGGAATGTAACGGAGAGGTATACCGATGTATGCACCCTGACTGTTAACGTGACGGATAATCTTGGAAATCCGGTAGATGGCGCCTGTGTAGTACTGGACAGTGATGGAAGCCCGGGCCCACGATGTCTTGTGGATTACACCGGGAGCTCAGGTTCAGGAGAATACGTATTTGGCGACAACCGGCCTCTTTACCTCAAAGTAACCAGTCCTATCGGGATTTTCCCGCCTTCAGGTAACTACACTGTCACGACATCAACTGTTACAGGTCAGCATTATACAGTTGATGTAGTACTATCCGGAGAAGTAACCGCGCTGGATATCTCACCTGATACGCCTCCCGTACCACCTGCCGATGATTACAGGCTTGTAGTCGAATACGATGTTTCAGGAGAAACCGTATACGGTAAAAACCTTGATGATTCAGATGTCTATTCGGAAACGTTCTCTCCGGGAAATATTGATTTCTTCATTTGTGATGAGGCAAACTACTCGAGTTATATCAGCAGTAATCCGTTTGAGGCATTTGAAATATCAGAGAATGCCTGTTCTGGAAATGTTGATTTTACTATTCCCTCCGATGAACAGTACAGCTCGGTAATATCGAACGAATCATCGCTCAATGTAACACAGCGCATTGATCTGACAGTTTATCTGTACGAAGATCAGACAGGCATTGCTGAACAGACAGAGCAAGGCGGACTTTCACCGCTGTGTTTCCATAGTATCTATCCAAATCCGTGCGGGTCTTCTGCTTCAATTTCCTTCTATCTGGGAGGACTTTCCGCGGCGGATGCGAGAATTGAAGTGTACGACATGCATGGAAGGATAGTTTCCGTTCTGTCAGATGATCTACTCGACCCCGGGAATCATATTGTTTCCTGGAACTGCAGAAACGATAACGGAGTTCCTGTTCCTTCAGGTGTATACTTCTGCAGGGGTGTTACGAACGCAGGTATCTCCGATTCCGCAAAACTGGTTGTGCTGAGGTAACGAAAGCGGGAAGCTGAAGAAGACTACAGAGACAATAGAATAGCCGCTAGTATGGCCAGCAGGATTCCGATGATCTTAACAGGAGTTATATCTTCGCCCAATAAAGCGATGCCGTACACGGCCGGTATAACAGGGTACAGGCCGGTAAGTGGTACTACTGTGCTTACAGAGCCACTTTTGATGGCTGCCTGAAAACAGATAAGCGCAAGTCCACCGGCAATACCGGTAGCCATAGCTGTCAATGTTGCTGAACTTGTTAGTTTAGGCATATGAATACCCGAGATGGAATAGACTGTAAGTACGGTCACGAATGAGAAGAGAACGTAAAACAGTGATGAATTGAAAAAGCCGATTCTGTCAGCTGAGAATTTAGCGCCTACTGCCCATACCCCCCAGAGAAAAGCTGCAAGCAGACTGCAGAGAATCGGTTTGCCGGACAGAATGTTCATCATGTCGATACTATCCCTATTTATTGTCTGTACTTAGAATTCTGCCAATGAGCCATGAGGCCGGAATCCAGAGAATGAATGCGCCTATGAAGAACGGCAGAGCGTGATCAATGCCAATATCTCCCGCATGAAGGCATACTATACCGGCGGCGCTCCAGCCGATTAGAAGAAGGCCGAAAACCACGTTACCGATCTCCTGGAAACCTCGAACAAAGGATGCAATTCCAACCGCCGCGAAGAAAACCGGCCACCATTTACCTATGGAGACCCCCAGGCCCCAGAGAAGAAATAGTATTCCAACTCCTCCGAAGAGAAATGAAAAAATAAGGATCCCTCTGCTTTTTCCCCTCATGTTGCTACCCTCCTTCAACCGGAGGTGTCAGACTGGCCAGGTCGATCAGCCATTCCTCTCCGATTTTTCTGACGATGATTTCCTGAAGGCCATCGTCTGTTCTTACTACGACAACTCCAACAAGGCTGTCAGGATAACTGACGGACTTGATGCTGGTACTGAGATTATGCACATCTTCGGACTGGCTGACCATCCTTACGAAGATGTCCTCTCCTGACAGGCTGAGGAATTCCTCTTCGGTCATGTCACCGGCAAGGCTGGTTACGGCCGCCTGCGATTCTATCCAGCCGAACTCGTGAAGAACCGCCGCGGTAGAATCGTACCACTGCTGGCTCCGGGGTGTTATAAGTGTCCAGGCCTCCTGGTAGCTTGAATCGGAGATTGCCGTTGAAAAAGCGGTTACAACGCTGGAAGCCCCGTCCATTTTCCCGCAGGAGATAACAGCGATGCAACAAGGAATAAGAGCAGCGGATATTTTCACAGCAGGTGTACCACCATTCCGCTTCGCAGTTTCGGTTCGAACCATGTGGATTTTGGAGGCATCACATTGCCGCTTTCGGCTACTTCTATCAACTGATCGATGGAAGTTGGATAAAGAGAGAAAGCAACTTCGTACTCACCTGAATCCACGAGTTTTTCTAGTTCTTCAGTACCGCGAATTCCACCGACGAACTTAATACGCTCGCTGGTTCTGGGGTCTTTTATGCCAAGTATAGGATTCAGAAGATTTTCCTGAAGTATGCTTGCATCAAGACTCTTGACAGGATCGGACTCCGGGAAGCTGCCGGCTTTCGGTTCCAGACCGTACCATTTCCCGTCAAGATACATTGAGTATTCCAGCATGCTGCCTGGAGAGGGAACGGTATTTTCGGTAACATCGAATCTATCATGGACTTTATCAATGAACTCATCCAGCGAGTTACCGTTCAGGTCTTTAACGACTCTGTTGTATGCCATTATCTTCATCTGGTTCTTGGGAAATATTACCGCAAGAAAGTAATTGTATTCCTCATTACCCGTATGATTGGAATTGTCCTTCTGTCTTCTTTCCGCGACAATTGTGCCTGCGGCGCTCCGGTGATGTCCATCAGCTACGTAGAGAGAGGGCACTTCAGCAAATATTCTCTCTATGGTTTCAATATCCTTATCACTATTCACCACCCAGAGAGAATGCCGGATGCCATCAGGTGACACGAAATCGTATTCCGGTTCGTTTTCGCGGCAGATCCTTCTCTGAAGGGCATCGAATTCAGGAACATCAGGGTAAGTAAGAAAAACCGGACCGCACTGCGCATTCTGAGTTTCTATGTGACGGATCCTGTCTTCTTCCTTCACCTTTCTTGTGAACTCATGCTTTTTGATGAGATTGTTACGGTAATCCTCTGCGGATACGGTAGTAACAAGCCCAACCTGAGCGTGATCACCCATTATCTGGCGATAAAAATAGAACTTAGGTTTATTTTCCTGGATCATTTCTCCGTGTTCCATCAGGTGGCGGAGA
>JAIORS010000047.1 GCA_021108005.1 Candidatus Aegiribacteria sp. | reverse complement strand
AATACACTGTTCCGGATAAATTCCGGAACGGTTTGAAATCAAGATTCCTATTGTTTTCAGAATTGAATAGAAGCTATAACAGGAAAGGAACGGTTACGATGGAGTCTTATTCATCCAGATCTTATGGTTCAGGAATATCTTTGCTTCTTCTGCTGGTAATATCACAACTTGTCTTTGGTGATTCTTCTGATGCAGAACCGGAAACATACTCTTCCAGCATCCATCCTGATGCTGAAATATTTAATTCCAGCTATCCGCAGGATTTTGGGTTTTCTGTGATAACCGGTCTGGAAGCAACGGTATTTGCCGATAGTTTTCTTTCTTATAAGGGCGCAGATAATGTTGTTTTCTGCCGAGCAACATGGATCGCAGCTCCTCTCGGCGGTTATCTGATAGATGGACTGTGTGAGATCAATATTAAAGGAATACACTATACATCATTCAGAATCGGAATTGGAGACGGGTCAGGATGCAGCCCCGAAGAAGATACATTCACCTTTATCGCTCATGGATCAACAGATGAAAACGGAAACATACTCTGGTATCCAGAACCCGGACCGGATTTACAGCCCGGGGAATATGAAATCGTCCCGGAGAGTTACTTCAACTACGAATTCCTTCTGAACAGGGAGGATTTCGAAAATCTGGAGAGTGATTTTCCGAGATAGGAAATAGTATTTCGCATGTTATTACAGAAACAATCGACAGGCAATGTAAGCCTGTATACATCGATTTAATAGTAATGGAGGTTTTTACAGTCTAATATCCGATTCTTCCGATTCTATTCTCAATTGTTGAGAAAGATATTTGAGTGAGATGTCTTCCCCGCTGATTTTCCTGAAGAGTTCAGGAAATGGATACCTTCCGGATACACCTGTGACCTGATCCAGAATGAATCTGCCGAACAGCTCAGGTTTGTCCGTAATGTCATAGACCCCCTCCCTTTCCCGGAAGACCTGCTTCAGCATATCGCACATCAGGTCTCCAAGAAGGTAATTGTGGAAATAGATCGGATGCGTGGTGTAATGGATCGTGTTTGCCCACAGCGGCTGCTTAGCATATGGCTGCTCACCCAGAACTTCCATGTTCGTTTGCCAGAGCAGCTGGTGAATATCATCGATATTCTCTATTCTGTTCCGATAGAGAGCCTGGTCTAAGAGTATTCTGGATACCGATCTCAGCTGATTGGCACGCTTCCATAGTCTGAGCCGTTTGAAATTCTTATCCGCTTCCTCCGGATTCGTACCGAAGAACTGAGAGTAGAATACTTCGTGGTTCACGAAAGCCCCGAATAAATTCGCTACACCCTCAGAAACAATATCGCTTATGCCCATGTTCAGAATGATCTCCTCTGGATCGGTGACGAAACTATGAACCGCGTGACCGGTCTCGTGGAGAAGAACACCGAACTCGAAGTACCTGTCCCTGACGTTGGCCAGAATTCTGGAGTCAACACTTGTCTCAACGGGGAAGTTGTATCCCCACTCGGACTTGTTCTTTCTTGGAAAAATGTCGTAAGTGATGTTCATTCCGGTTATATCGAATCCGAACATGTTAAACAGCTCGCTTATGGGATTGTGATAGTCGGCCATGTTCACTTGCTGATTCAGCTCAGGGGCGATCTTCCCGGAGATGAAATCAACATCCCATGGCATAACACGCGAATCACCTATTATTTCGGCTCCGAAACCGGAGCGGATCCTTTGCATCAACGGTAGAACGGAATTGACCTCTTCCTTCCATGAATCGAATATATTCGGGTTAAGCTCATGATACTCAAGCTGATAGTGCACATAATCAGGGGCTTCATACTCACTGGCGAACTCCTTTCTCAGATCGAGAAGCTGCAGAAATCCAGCGTTCACCAATGGCACGTTCACCTGGGTTCTGGCAAGGTAAGCTTCTTTTCTCAAATCTCTATCGGTCTCGGATGAAAGGATACGTGATATTTCGGGTGATGTAATCTCTCTGCCGTTAACGGTACATCGGTGGGTATTCAGAATGGAGATAAGTTCGTTAGTCTTATCGTGGATGGTGATGGATAATTCATTGAGTCTCTCCGAAAGGTGGTACGGCCTGAATGACATCTCCATTATCTTTACACGTCTTCGGTCAAGGGGTGAGAGATCCCGCTCAAGAAGATCCTGTATTGTTTTCCAGCTCTCCCTGTTCTCCAGTTTTTTCTGTATTTCCCGCTGGGTTTTCATGATGCCGAAGTCGTATCCTGTTGTGTACTTCGCCCAGCTTAATCGACTGAAATCTCCTTCCAGTTTCCTCAGTTCCTCCGCTATTGCGAAAAGTCTGGTCATCTCGACTCTTTTCACTATCGTGTGAGTGCCTGACGAATTTATCGACAATTCCTGCAGGCGAGTATCTATTCATGAAATATATTAACCCGCAGTTACCAGTAAACAGGTATAAAGGAGAACGCTTCCAGCATTCTCCCATGCCTTTGACACCGACAGGTTACTCTAAGTATTGTCATTCTTTGATGAAGTAAACGCTCTAAGCGCGAAATGCAGCAGAATAGAAGGTTGGGAGTAATGTCGTAACAGATGAATAAAACCGAGGACTTAAGGGAAAAGCTAAAAGTGCTCCGTGCTCAACCTGAAACAAATGCAAAAAGTAAAGACATAGTAAAGGTGCTATGTGATTTAGCTTCCGTACTTTACCGCAGTAATCCTGAACAGGCAGAAGATTATGCCAATCAGGCCCTTGCTTTAGCGGAAAGAACAGGATTCAAGAAAGGGATTGCCGATAGCATAACAGTTATTGGTACATCATATTGGGCAAGAGGCGATCTCAATGATGCTCTTGTTTGCTATACAAGATCATTGAGGATTTGTGAAGAGACCAAAAACAGGAAGGGTATTGCGAGCTGTTACAGCAATATCGGGAATATCCGCAGGAACCAGGGTGATTACGAACGTGCGTTGGAATCTCATATAAAAGCTCTGACGATCAAGGAAGAAATCACTGATAAGCCAGGTATGGCAAAGAGTTATAACAATATTGGAATTATTTACGATGAGTGGCAGGAATATGATCAGTCGCTTGAATACTATTTCAAGGCTCTGCGACTGTTTGAGGAACTCGGAGATAAGCAAGGCATTGCAATCTCCTGCAACAATATTGGAGTAGTCTTAGAATCACAGGGAGATTGCACTCGCGCGATTGATTACTATCGTAAATCACTGGGAATCAAAGAAGAAATCGGGGATGAAAAGGGTATCGCCGACTCAAGCATGAACATTGGAACTTGTTACGAAGGACAAAAAGAGTACGATTCCGCATTAGCATATTGTCTCAAGGCTATGGACATTTACGAAAAGATCGGGGATAAGCGAGGTATTGCGGATTCCAACAATCATATCGGGCTTATTCACACTCGACTGGATCACTATGATTCAGCGCCGATCTATCTGCATAAGGGCTTAGAGCTTTCTCAGACAATAGGAGCAAAAGACTGGGAAATGGACAGCTACAAGTACCTTTCCGAATATTATCAGACGCAGGGTGATTTTGGTCAGGCTCTGGCTTATCACATGAAATACAGCACTCTGAGAGAAAATATCTTCAGCGACATCACCGCTGAGAAAATTGCGCAGATGAATGTCAAATACGATACTGAAAAAAAAGAAAAGGAAGCGGAGATCTATCGAGATATTTTTGAGAACACAGTTGTAGGGATGTACAGGATTACTCCCGAGGGGAGAATCCTTATGGCTAATTCATCGCTGGTAAATATGCTGGGGTATTCTTCATTCATTGAGTTAGCACAGCATAATATTCGCGATGTGCTGTTCGATTCGGGACATCAGCATTTTGCTTTCAGTGAACATTTTACGGATAAAAAAGTACTGCTTGGATTGGAATCGATCTGGTTAAAACGGGATGGGACTTCTCTCTGTATCCGAGAAAGTTCAAGAGCAGTTCGGGATGAATACGGGAAAGTCATGTATTATGAAGGAACGGTCGAGGACATCACCGAACGTAAACGGGCAGAAAACGCTCTAAGGGAAAGTAACGAAAGGAATGAAGCACTTCTTACCGCTATGCCCGAAATGATGTTCGTTCTTTCGAAGAATGGAACTTACATAGATTTCAAAACAGAGAAAGAAAACGAACTTGCCATTGCACCCGGAGAAATAGTCGGAAAAAATCTATCAGACGCCGGATTCACAGAAGAGAGAATTAAGTTCATTCTTGAGCAGATTGAAGACACACTGAAAACAGGAAAGACGCATGACTTCGAGTATGAACTTAACATCAATGGTACTAATAATATATTCGATGCCCGCATCGTTCCGTTCGGAAAAGATAAGATACTGGCAACAGTACGAAATGTTTCCAATAACAAGAAGGCAGAGGAAGAATTCCGGAAATTGCAGAAGCTCGAAAGCATAGGTACTCTGGCAGGTGGAATCGCGCATGATTTCAACAATATTCTCACGGGGTTGTTCGGTAATATTTCAATAGTCAAGATGAAACTTCCAAGAAACCATCCTGGATTCAGATCTCTTGAAGAAGCGGAAAACTCCATGAACAGAGCAATTCATCTGACCAAGCAATTACTTACATTTGCCAAGGGCGGAGAACCCGTCAGAGAAGATATCAGCCTTTGCGAATTAATCAGAGAAGTCTCCAAGTTTGATCTGTCAGGCAGCAATTTAAAGCCTGTTTTCAATCAGGCGGAGGATTTGTGGATAACTAAAGCTGACAAAGGGCAAATGCAGCAAGTGTTCTCCAACCTTATAATAAACGCTGACCAGGCAACGCCTGATGGCGGTCATCTATATATCACACTTGAGAATGCGGATATCTCAAAAAAAGAAGTTGTTAATCTTAATCCGGGTAAGTATATAAAAGCCACAATACGTGATGAAGGAACAGGTATAGATTGTAAGCACCTTGACCGGATATTCGACCCATATTTCAGCACCAAGCAGGCTGGGAGTGGCCTGGGATTGACTACGGTTTATTCAATTATCAGCAAGCACGGCGGGTATATATACGCTGATTCAGAACTAGGTACGGGAACTACCTTTACACTCTATCTTCCCGCTTCTGAATCAGGTCAATTACCGGAATCGAAACAAACTGGAACAGAATTCTCAATCCAGGAGCATACAGCCAGAATACTTGTGATGGATGATGATAGAACGATCAGGGATGTTTCATCAGATATGCTTAATCATTATGGTTTTACAGTGGATACCGCATCTGATGGAAAAGAGGCGATAGAAAAGTATATATCTGCTGAGAATAACGGTCACCCCTTTGATATTGTAATTATGGATTTAACCATTCCAGGTGGCATGGGCGGTAAAGAAGCAGTCAAAGAACTTCTTGCCATTGATCCTGATGCAAAGGTTATTGTTTCAAGCGGTTATTCCATGAATCCTGTTTTAGCAAATTACAGTGAATACGGATTTATAGGCAGGCTTACCAAGCCGTTTATAATAGCGGATCTGAAAAATGAATTAATGCGCATAATGAAGAGAGAGTGAACAGACAACAGAAAGCCTTGAACGGAGTTATTCGATGGGACGAGAGCTTAAGAAAAAACTAACTGTCCTGGATGTTTTCTGTATCGCAACAGGAGCAATGATCAGTTCGGGATTGTTCATTCTTCCCGGATTAGCTTTCGCTAAAGCAGGTCCAGCAGTCATCATCTCTTATATCATCGCAGGTCTATTTTGTATTCCTACCCTTTTCAGCATGGCGGAATTAACAACCGCTATGCCGAAAGCCGGTGGAGACTATTTCTATATTATGAGAGGGTTTGGTCCTCTTTTAGGAACGGTTGCCGGATTTTCAACCTGGTTTTCACTAAGCTTAAAGGGTGCATTTGCGCTTATAGGTATGGGAGCGTATTTAAGCATCATCACTCCTATTCCGATATCAATTATCGCTCTGATCTGCTGCATTTTCTTCGTGGGTTTAAATCTGGTCGGCGTAAAGGAAGCTGGAAGGTTCCAGGTTTTCCTGGTTCTGGGTCTACTTGGAATACTTTTAATCTATATTTTCTGGGGTTCCAGATCAGTTGATCCTCAGCACTTCACTCCTTTCTTCTCCAAGGGATTTGGATCTGTATTCGCAACAGCAAGTTTTGTTTTCATCTCGTACGGAGGATTGACCAAGGTTGCGGCCATAGCCGAGGAAACAAAAAATCCGGGTAGGAATCTTCCATTGGGCATGTTTCTTTCCCTTATCGTCACCGCCATTTTCTATACTCTGGTTATCTATACAACTACTGGGATTCTAAATCCGGAACTCCTAAGTGGAAGCCTTACTCCTATCTCAGACTGCGCGGGAGTATTCGGTGGAAATTCACTGAAAATAGTAATAAGCATCGGCGCTTTCCTGGCTTTTATCTCTACAGCCAATTCCGGGATCATGACCGCCTCAAGATATCCATTGGGAATGAGTAGAGATAAACTCTTACCTGCGAGTTTTCAAAAATTAAGTTCGAAGTTTCAGTCTCCTTACGTTTCAATTATCTGTACTGGTATCTTTATGGTTACAGTCATTCTTTTCCTTCGGTTGGAATTACTGGTTAAGGTTGCTTCAAGTATCTTACTCCTGCTTTATATCTTTGCGAACTTTACTCTGATTCTATTCAGAGAGAGTAAAATTCTTAGTTACAAGCCCAAGTTTCATTCTCCATTTTATCCATATATGCAAATTCTCGGGATATTGGGAGGGCTTTTTCTTTTGATTGAAATGGGCACATACATTGTTTTTCTAACCATGGTATTTCTTTTATCAGGTTTCCTCTGGTACAGGATCTATGCACAGAAAAGAACAAGTCAGGATTCCGCGTTGATCTACGCTTTAGAAAGACTCGTATCCAGGGACAAAGAGCTGACCTCAGATAACCTTCTCACTGAGCTGCGGGATATCGTTATTAAGAGAGATGACCTCAAGAGAGATAGATTTCACAAACTTATTGAAGAATCCGCTGTTCTGGATATCGATGAGTTGATGAAAATGGATGATTTCTTCAAAGATATATCGAATCTCCTGGCAAGAGATTTAAATTTAGAACCGGAAGATATTTACTTGAAATTCTCAGAAAGAGAAAAGGAATCAAGCACTGTAATCCAGAAAGGCATGGCAATTCCTCATATCTGTATTAAAGATATAAAGAACGTGAAAGCTATTTTAGTAAGATCAAAAGAAGGCATTGTTTTCCCTCAGGATGAAATAGTACATATCAGTTTTGTTCTTGTAGGTTCACCTGATGAGCGAATTCTTCACTTAAAAACCCTGGCAGCCATTGCTGAAATCATGCAGAATCCTGA
The DNA here is from genome assembly GCA_021108005.1 of Candidatus Aegiribacteria sp. Lineage (NCBI taxonomy): Bacteria > Pseudomonadati > Candidatus Aegiribacteria > Candidatus Aegiribacteria sp. The sequence continues at coordinate 14,957 of JAIORS010000047.1, read as the reverse complement.
GTTCGATAAGAACTGGCTTGCAGCAGGAAGTAAGGACGATTTAAAAAATCTCATTCTTCTGGCTGACAGGAGAAGAAGCAGCAAAAAGTAACCAAAATCCGAATAAAGATATCCAGCAGTGGATGCTGTTCGGTCAGTCGTCCAGCCAGTCTGCAGGGAAATCGTTCGGAATTCTAACTAACTCTATTCTGTTCTCATTATAACGTGGTAACCGAAGGGTGTTTCAACTATATCCGAGATATCTCCCGGTTCAAGTGAAAACGCAGCTTCCTCGAAAGCGGGATCCATCATGTTCCTGGGAAAGTGACCGAGGTCTCCGCCACCGTTTGAAGAAGGACAGTCTGAATGGTTCATCGCCGCCTCGGAAAAAGTAAGAGATCCTGCTGAAATGCTGTCCTGCAGACTCTTAATAAGTTCAAGCGCTTCTTCCTTTGTTCTCGTTGCTGTACCTCTTTCGGATCCTTCGTAGGCCAGAAGAATATGGCTGGCCTGAACAGTCTGCTGCCTGAGAACGATGTGGAGTCCGTAACCTGTTTCGAATATTTCGGAGACTGCTCCCGGTTCGAGAGCGAATGCGACATTTTCAAACTCAGGTACCATCTGGCCTCGCCCGAATCCTCCAAGAGAACCTCCGCTTTCAGATGAAGGACAGGAGGAATGTCTTGCTGCGGCTTCCTCGAATGTTATCTGTCCGCTGGAGATGCTGTCTGCGATCGATGCGAGTAGTTCCATGGCGTCTTCCCTTGTGAATGCATCAGTGGAAGCCTGCTGGCAACCCTGGAACGGAACAAGAACGTGGCTGGCAAAAACCATATCAGGCCTTTCAATAACCGGTGCGTCTGCCGTTGTTATGTCAGTATCGCTGGAAACCGGATCTGAATTCCCGTTTTCAGTTTCACTGCCGCACGCTGAAACACTCACAATTAATACAGTTAGAATTACGGCCGTCATTTTGAATAACATTCTCTATCTCCCTTCGGATATTATATTTGTATCTCTTGCTATCATGAGTTCCTCGTTTGTGGGAATTACGAATACTCTAACTCTGCTTTCGGGTGCGGAAATATCCCGCTGTAATCCCTTGAAGTCGTTGACTTCGACATTGATGCATACACCAAGAACTTCGAGCCCCTTACAGATACGCTCCCGCATCTGGGGGCCGTTCTCGCCGACACCCGCTGTAAATACCACAGCATCAAGTGCGCCCATGGTAACAGCGTAGGCTCCTATATACTTTCTTACACTGGAAGCGTACATGTCCAGGGCAAGCTGCGCCCTTTCGTTGCCTTTCTCGGCAGCATCCTCAACGTCCCGCTGATCACTGGAAATACCTGAAATGCCGGCTACTCCGCTTCTTTTGTAAACCATTTCCTTTACATCGGAAATCGAGTAACCTTTGTTCTCAATAAGATCTATAAGAATGGCTGAATCCACGTCACCGCTTCGGGTTCCCATCATTACGCCGCAAGCTGTGCCGTAACCCAGGCTTGTATCCAGGCTTTTTCCATGTTTTACGGCGGTCAGGCTGCTTCCGTTCCCCAGATGGCATGTGATGATACACAATTCATCTATGGGTTTGTCCATCATTACTGCCGCCTGTTGCGCAACGTACTGGTGGCTGGTGCCGTGGAATCCGAACCTTCTCATACGCTTTTCTTCGTATATGCTGTAGGGAAGCGGATAGATGTAGGATACGGGAGGCATCGTCTGATGAAACGCGGTATCGAAGACAGCAACATTCGGGATATCCGGCAGCGAGTCTACGGCTGCCCTTATCCCCTCAAGGTTGGGAGGGTTATGGAGAGGAGCCATAAAGCTGCATTCCTCTATCTCTTTAATAACCTCTTCATCTATAAGTACCGAGGAGGTGAATTTTTCTCCGCCGTGAACGACTCTATGCCCAACTGCTCCTATTTCACTTAAATCCTTAAGAGGACCGTATTCAGGATTTGTAAGGGCATCCAGAAGGAAAGCAAGACCGATTCTGTGATTAGGAACAGGTTCTTCAATAATGATTGTTTTTTCGCCGGACTTGAACTTTATTCGTCCTTCAGGAAGACCGATTCTCTCTATCAATCCTTCGGCAAGTTGCGTTTCATCTTCCATATCTATGAGTTTGAACTTGATGGAAGAACTTCCACTGTTAATGACCAGTATCTTCATGCAGGCCTCCGTGCAGATGGGTTTCAGGTATTTTTTTTCGCGGGAGAAGTCACAATGCAGCTCAAAAAATGGCAAGCTGAAAAATACTGATATTCAGGTTATTAATCAAGGGTCATTTACCGGAGCACTCCGATGAGATGAGAATGCTATCTTTCTTATCTTTCATTATCTCCGCCTGAAGCAGGGCAGGTAGAAATGCCCAGAGCATGGTGAACCTGTAATTAGTCATCACGGAAGCAAACCCTGACGCGAAAAGAAGCATAATGACTGCACAGAAAATACCGAGGGCTGTGCCTGCCCTTCGCCTGCTGTCTGTTATGATGAACAGCTTCGCCGCCCTGAAAAGGGTCACTACGAATATGCCCAGAAAAACGATCACACCAATAATTCCCATGTTAAGAGCTATCTGAAAGTAGGAGCTGTCAGTGTAATACACAGTAATAACTCCCCCAATATCAGGTCTGAAACATGTGTATTCATCTCCGAGTCCGTTGCCAATTATAATCCCGGAACCTCTCAGATCGTCAATAATCGCGCTCCATGCTACTATCCTCGAAAGGGTTGAAATATCTGTCAGGTAACTGCCTGATTCAGTACCGGTTCTTCTCGCGATGTTGGATGCTGACAGTATACCAAGTGTTGATATGGTGAATACAACCAGAATCACCAGGACAGAAATAACAGTAAGTGAAATGACAAGTTTTTTACCCAGTTTAACATTGTCCTTTTTCCGGAACAGGTTAAGTATCCATGCCGCTGCCAGAGCAAGAATAACTCCACCCCATAAACCCCTTATTTGTGACAGGATGATTCCTGCCCCCATCAGAATGATAGCCGGAACAATGATGATAAGCGGGGGTCTTTCCTTCCAGTTCTTCCAGAGTTTTCCGAGGAACACCATCAGAACGGCTCCTATCGCGTTGGGCTGACGAGTGGCTATCCTTAAACCGGTTGTATCTCGGATGTAAACATCCTCTCCTGTACCAGAGAATCCTTTTATCAGATAGATTAAGCCTCCTATAACGGCTGATGCAAGCAAGACATTCCATATAAGCTTACAGGATTCTCTATCGGACAATATCCATAGAAGCGGAAAGTAAAGGAAGTAAGCTCCATAGGTTTTCAGCTGATTAATTAAAGAGAACGTACTCTGACCCGCGGCGAATCCGCGGTATGCAGCAATCCCGAATACTATTAGAAAAAGCACTATGAATTTGCCCTGAAGACCTATCCTGATTCCTTTCATGGATCTGTCAGGAAGAGAGAGTATCCAGAGACATACCAGCCATAGAGTGAGCAGATCATCTGCTCTGATACTCGGTATACCGGTTATCAGGATATTAAGCTGAGAAATTGTCAGAACTATCTGCATAGCGAAAACCACCAGGAGAATCCTTACTGGTGATCCCACAAGGAGAAAAAGCATCCCGGGTACCGCAAGCAGCAGAACACCGATCAGATAATGATCAGCTGCCATGGACACAATAAGCACAACGCCTATCAGGATCAGGCAGATGGAACTTATCCTGGCCAGTTTCTCATCATCACTTAATCCCGAGAGATTGAGTATACCCGGTGCTTTCAGTTTTCCGCTACCCCTTTTCTGGCCTTTTCTGCCAGTTCCAGTTTTTTCAGCAAGCCATTCAAGAAAAAGTCTGTCGATCTCCGTGAAGCGCAGCTATTCTACACGATTCTTTCAACGGATTCTTTAGTATAACCCGTATATGCTACCATAAGGAGAGTCATGTCATCCATTGCGGCAGTATGCCCCCGGAATGACTTAAGATTGTCAAGAAGATTTTCAAGAACTGCCTGTGACTGGAAGCTGCTCTGATCTGTCAGAAATGCAACAAGCCTGTCCGAACCGAATTCCTCCCCCGTTTCCTTTTCCATGCTTTCTGTAATACCATCGGTGTAAAGAAGAAGCCTGTCATCGCGGTTCAGCTTAACGGTGGTTGTTCTGAATGTAGTGTCGCTTACTATGCCAAGAACGAGACCGCCTTCGGATAATCTGCTTACAATACCATCGCATCCGGCGAGGATAGGCGGATCGTGCCCTGCACAGCAGTAATTCAGAGTACCTTCAGTGGGATCCAGAACACCGTAGAAAAAGGTAATGAATTTATCGTCCGGCATTCTCTCGCTCATCACCCTGTTCAGCCTTTCCACGGTTTCTCCCGCTTTCTTCCTCATTCCAGGAGCAATGGTGTGAAGGGCGGCCTGAAGCGCAGCCATCAGAAGCGCAGCTGAGGTACCTTTACCGGCAACGTCCGCAATCGTTATTCCGTAGAGCCCACCTGGAATCTGAAATACGTCATAATAGTCTCCTCCCACCTGCATGCTGGGAACTGAGATGCCGGCGATGTCAACGTTCTCGATTTCGGGAAGCTCTCCGGGAAGCAGGCTTTCCTGAATTGATCTGGCTATCACCAGCTCCTCGCGGTACCTTTCCCGCTCCAGTTCCGTTTCCATCAGCCTGGCATTATCAACAGCCGCGGCAACCTGTCTCGCGAAGGTCTCTACAAGACCCTTCGATTCGTTCATGAACCCGAACTGTCGGTTCGTGGAAACGTAAATAATGCCAAAGGTCTTCTTCCTTATTCTCAGCGCTGAAGCAATAAGTGAACCCGGAATTGGAGAGCTGTCTCCCGCGAACTTTGTCAGTGAGCTTTTCGGATACCGGTTATAAAGAATAGTTCCTCCGGCTTTATCCAGCCTTTTTAAAACCTCTCTGTGATATTCGGCGGGAAAAACAATTTCAGATGAATCCCTTCCCGCTGCATCCCAGAAGCTGAAATTATTCTCTTTCAGTTTTACAGCCCAGCATTTGTCGGCTCCGGAAAGTCTTCTTCCGAGAGTTATGGATGAGTGTATTATCTTGTTTTCATCGAAAGTAGAGTAGATGGATTGTCCGAGTCCATCCATTATTTTAAGCTGATTGAGTTTTCTATCCACAAGTCTTGCGGATGGAAGAAGAAAAAGGATTTTCAGAAAAGCGATGAAACTGAAAACCAGAAGCACGGTGAACACGCAGCCTATAAAGGTTCCCAGAGCAAGGGAAGATATTGTCAGGCTGCCGTTGAAATAGAATCTGAGTATGGCCTGTGACAGTACAATGATTCCCAGAGTTCCAGCCAGAGCAAGATATTTCTTCCATCTGTTAAGATAGTGTATCCAGTCTGTTCTGAACGCGTTGATAAACGCCAGAATGAAAAGCAGCACGTAGAATGGACTGATCGACAACATGATGTCCGAACTGCTGATCCCAGAAATAGCCGTTCGAATGAAATCTTCCAGCCCAAGGGAAACGTAAAGAACTCTCAGAACAAGGGTAATTGCGAGCAGCCGGAACCACAGCAGAGTTCCCTTTTTCCGCTCAATCAGAACCAGATATCTCAATGAGGCGATTAATGCGATAGATAGAATTACGGTAAGAATAAGGGCAAGTATCTTCAGGGGATGGTTAGATTCCCTCAATGTTCCCTCTGAAAGAACAGTCGAATCCTCACGGGCAACATTGGAACCTGCGTAAACGGTTCTTATGAATATCTCAGCAGTTGCTGAAGTAACTTCCCCCAATGCTCCGAGTGTCATCCCTACGGGTCCGGAACCTTCGAACAACCCTACATTCCTTATGGCCTCTCCCCCGGAGGCTGCAAGGCTGTCAATCCTGTTCTGAATTTCAGCAAAACCTGAAACTTCAGGACTCTCATCGGAAGATAATCTGTAATTCTCAATAATTCTGCCGCCGGAGTTATCAACCTTGTCTGGTTGGGGAAGTTCCTCACTGATGGACGGCTGCAGAAATGTTGACAGCCCGAAAACCGTCAATGAAAAAATAACAACCGAGATGATCACACTTGTAAGATGAAGCCTGGAGATCAGTCGAACAATAATAAAATACAAGAACAGTACTCCCAGGCAGGCGGCCGTTTCCGGAAAGTCCAGCTTTCCATGAGCGGTACGCAGGAAAAACAATGGAATGAATAGAAGTACCGTCAGGATAACAAAGATCATCCTGCCGGGAATCCGGCTTCTCAATCCTACTATTTTTTTCCCTCGCACAGGCTCCCGTCCTTCAATATTCCCGGAATCTCCGATACCTCGCACTCGGTTTTAAAACCCGAGGACATGTTCTTCAGTGATATCTTTCCCGAAATGACTTCTTCAGGACCAACAACCGCGATGTACCCGATTGATTTCCTGTCCGCTGTTCTGAACTGCTTCGAAAGACTCCTGCAGGTAATATCGATCTCAACCGAAATACCCTCATCACGCAGTTCTTCCGCAAGGTTTACCGCGAAAGCTCTCTCCTCATCGGAGTATACGGCAAGGAACACATCCGCAGGATGTTTCCCTGCGATATTTTCAGGTATCAGCCCGTAAGTTTCAAGGAACAATTTCAATGTCAGTAATCCAAGCCCGAACCCGACTCCTGATACTTTCTGACCGTCGAACATTCCAACCAGGTTATCGTACCTGCCTCCGCCGCAGATCGCCCTGCGATTCTCACCGCCGGTATCCATAACCTCGAAAACTATTCCCGTATAGTAATCGAGACCCCGAACAACACATGCTTCGAACTTCGCTTCGGAAACGTCGGCATCCGCAAGCATACCGCTGAATCTGACTATTTCAGCGTACGCCGAACTATCCCCCGCGGATGCTTTCAACCATGGTGTATCGAGTTCGCTGCATGACGCGAAGCTTATAATCGTATCCACATTCCGTTCGTCTGTGATTTCGCTTCTTGCCCATCTCTCCCAGTCATCAGGATTCATTTTGTCTTTCTTGTCGATAACCGCGAAGGCTTTATGCATCTCCTCTTCCTTCATGCCGCAGTTCTCCAGTACATCCGCGGCAAGACATCTGCTGGAGTAGCGGATAGTGTACTGGCCCGGGGAAGCGTTAAGATTTCTCATTATCCTTTTCAACACAAGAAATATTTCAAGTTCAGCCTCGAGGTCGTTCACTCCAAGAATATCCAGGTTGTACTGCATGAATTCCCTGACTCGTCCGCGCTGGGGTCTTTCGTACCTGTAGCAGACAGGAAATGACATCCATTTTATCGGGTATATCAGTTCTCCCGAGGCTGCTACCATCCTGGCAAGAGATGGAGTAAGCTCCGGTCTCATTATAAGTTCTCTGCCACCCTTGTCTGTAAAATTGTAGCTCTGCTCAACAGCCAGTTCACTTCCGGATTTTGCCAGAAACAAATTCAGGGGTTCAAGAACAGGGGCTTCGTATTCCTCGAAACCGTATGCTCTACCCGCATTGGACAGTTGTCTGATGATGTAATCCTCAACCCTCTTCTCGGCGGGTACAAGCTGCCGCATGCCCTTGAGAGGTTTTCTGCTGAGTGTCATAAAATTCCTCCAGTGAAATTGCCTTGTAAACATGACTATTCTGTGGAATTGGCAAGAAATTTTCAAGTGGCATCTATTTACCGGGGAACAGAGACTTACCATATTTGTTTCAAGTATAAACTGCAATTCTATCGGGAGGATACTATAATGATGAAATACTGCAAAATTACCATCGCTCTCCTTTCTATACTGATGCTATCACTGGCGTGCGGGGACGATCCATTCGATCCGGGCGGCTGGAACACAAAAACACATGATGGTTTCACACTGAGGTGGAAAGTTCAGGACAGCAATCTTGAAATCGAACTCGAGGGCCCCTCATCCGGATGGATAGCCGTCGGGTTTGCGGGATCTTATCTGATGCATGATTCCAACATAATAATCGGGTACGTAAGCGGTTCATCTGTCAACATCAGGGATGATTTCGGGGTTGACAGTAATACCCATGTTTCCGACAGCGATCTGCAGGGCGGTGAACAGAACGTATCGGCCAAATCCGGCAGTGAGGGTTCAGGAACAACAACCATCTCCTTCACAACTCCACTTGATTCAGGTGATCTTTACGACAACGCGCTCTCTGAAGGACAGAGTTATTCTGTTGTATTTGCCCACGGCGCGGACGGAGCGGATAATTTTGATTCGAACTATACGATTATCACAAGCACATCGATAACAATCTAAAAACAGATGGAGTTCAAAGGCCAGGATAACCGGCCTTACTCCCTTTGAACCCTCAGCTGATACATCTGCCTTTGAAGAAGCCGGGCTCATCCTTGTCTGCGGAAAGCTCTACTACCAGGATTCTCAGCCGAAACAATTTCTTGATGACAGCATCGAGGAACTGTACCCCGAAAAGGGCTACCATCGCATGTTGATTTGAGAAAAAGAATTGATTCGAGAAGATATTACATCACTCATCTATATCTTTACAAGTCTTGCCGAGACATTCCTGTATTCTGAAATACCAAGAACAATGTACACTCCGCTGGAAACACTGGAACCCTGGGTGTTGCTTCCATCCCAATGGAACGATCCACTATCAGTGGATTTCAGTGAACGTACTATCCTGCCAGACATATCGAATACAAGCAGTTCTTCCACAGAGACAGCGTTTTCCAGCGTTAATGATACGCATTCAGTGAATGGATTTGAAGAAATATTGACAATCGGAAATACCAATGGAGACTCTTGCCCGTCATGAATACCCGTTACTGTGGCGCGATCAACGAATACCAGTTCCGGCTGAGTCGCGCCATCAGGCAACCATGCTATATAGTACCCATCTGTGACACTGTATACTGCTATATTCCCATGAGAGATACCGGATGGACAACTGGCTATCACATAATTGAAATCGTTCCATTCGGACTCGTAATGACGAGCTCGAATTTCCTGCAAACTGCTATCGTACCAGACAAGAAGCAGCCCGGAGTCTTCAGGATTTCCTGACATGGCCACTGTATTGGAGAAAGCCGGAGCAGTAAATGGGAATCCATACGTGGCATCCGGTGCTATGCTGTCGGTGAAAACCGAATACTGCATTACCCCTGACGTATCTTCCCATAAAACAACGGATTCAGAGGAACTCGAACCAGCACCAACTAATCCAAGATCAAAAGGTACGCCGCCTGTTGTATAAACGATGTAAAATCTGTGACTCCACATCTCATCTATCCTTGAAATAGGAGTAATCTGATGCAAGTGAGAACTTATACTTCCCTGGAAATGACTCATGGGGCAGGCTGTACAATGTGCTGTTACCGAAAGATGCCGGAGCTGCTGAGTACTCAACGGACCGAAAAACGGCTGCATCGAATATGCGTAATTGTGGATCTCAGTTGAAAGCGTATCGTATAAAATAATCGAACCTGTATCGGAGAAATCAACGAAGCAGGAAGCAATGTACACCGAATAGAAGGACTGGTCCGTCACGCAACAGTGAGTGCTGCAGACTATTAAGCAACTGTCGGAACCTGATGAATATTTATCAAGGTGAATCTCATCAAAAGCATTCGCTCCCGCTTGGAAACCCATGTTATCAACGGATATTTCTCTTGAATTCAGTACCTCCATTGATCCTATATCCATCACCATCAGGTAGCCGGGATCAAGCCACCAAATTTCATTAGTGCAGCCTGCAGCCAGGTATTCAGTGCTATCGCTGCTGATTATGGATAGAGATACGTGGAAGAAATCACCCAATGATACGATATGGTACTCATCGGATACCCTTGCGAGATATGCAGAACGATCATCAAGCGACCAGATTATGTAGGAAGCATCATCCCTGCTTACGAGATCAATATCGGCAGATGCTGTTGAAATTAGAAGCAGCACTGCTGTAACTAACAATCGCTTCATGATTCCACCCTCTGGGAATGCTTTCGGCCTAACTGTACCCCAGTAACCGTACAGATCGTACCATCGTACATGTATATTATCTATAACTAGTTACACAGATACAATTCCCATATATTTAAATATATCAATACAACATGTATGTCAATAATGTTCTCTGTAGTAACGCAGCTCAGAAGGAAGAAAACAAATGGAACTAACCCTGTACCAGATAGATGCGTTTGCATCAAGGTTGTTTGAAGGCAATCCGGCAGCTGTCTGTCCATTGAACGGGTGGATGCCTGATGAAGTAATGCTGTCTATTGCAGAAGAGAACAATTTATCTGAAACCGCGTTTTTTGTACCAATTGGCAACGGCTTCCATATCAGATGGTTTACCCCGGAAGGAGAAGTGGATCTGTGCGGTCACGCAACATTGGCAGCAGCTTACGTTCTCTTCAATATTCTCGGCCACAAAAGAAACAGGATTGAGTTTGATTCCAGATCTGGAATACTAACCGTAACGAAGGACGATGAGTGGCTGGTTATGGATTTTCCGGCGCAACCTCCCGTTTCCTGCGATATCCCAGAAGAAATCGTCAAAGCATTCGATACAGTACCTGTTGAATGTTTGAAGTCAGAAGATTTCATCGTTGTTTTCGATCATGAAGCTGATATTGAATCGGCAAAACCGGATTTTGAGCAGCTGAAAAAACTCGATCTTCGTGGTGTCATTATTACAGCAAAGTCCACTCGTTACGATTTTGTTGCACGGTTCTTCGCACCTAAATACGGAATCCCCGAAGACCCGGTAACCGGTTCCGCATATACACAACTCGCGCCATACTGGGCATCCAGAATTGGTTCTAAACGATTCAGCGCAAAACAACTGTCATCACGGGGCGGTGAGTTAACCTGTGAAGTCCTTGATGATCGAGTTCTTATATCCGGCAAAGCCAAAAAATATCTGGAAGGCAAAATCGAGATTGAAATATGATACTTGTATCTGGTGAAACCAGCGTTGAGCGGCGAATATTGTAAGGAGACTGACTATGCCTACCGCAAAAGACTACTGGGAAGAACGATTCGGAGAAATAGATGTAAATTCCTGCGATTTTTCTCGCAGCAAACCATCAAATGCGCTGGCTGGCTTCTGTAAGAACTACTTGAAGAACGATGCCGCAGTTCTCGACCTGGGTTGCGGCGGCGGACGCAACGCTCATTATTTAGCTCAAAGCGGATATGTGGTCTGCGGTGTGGATGTCGCTGAAGGGGCGGTCGAGTTATGTCGGAAAAGATTCGCTTTGCATGATCTTACCGGAACATTCGAGAGAGGAACGTTTGACCATATCCCATTTCCGGACAATTACTTTGCTGGTGCAATCTGCATAGCAGCATTGGATCATGTTACTTATGAAGCCGCACAGACAGCCATCAAAGAAATCAGGCGGGTTCTTGCTCCGGAAGGAGTCATTCTATTGACTTTCGATCCGCCGGATACCGATGATGATCTACTTGATGAAGCAGATGTGCAGGAAGACGGCACACTGGTATTTGTACGGGGGGAACAGAGCGGTATGGTGTTTCGACGTTACAGGGATGAAGAGATCACACTTCTGTTGGATAAGAAGCAGATCATCTCATTCAATTACTCAGATACAGGTTCTCGGATAATTATCTGTCGATAACTCCAGCGGGAAACAGCAGGAAGGTGGATTTTCCGTAATCCCATTAAATGCTCCCAAAACAGCTCATCCAACCTCTATTTCAGGAACATCGTCTTCCCATGGAATGTACCGCATCGGATTCACATTCCAGTTCCAGAGGCTCTGGAGGGGTATTGGGTTCTCCCGGAGATCAAGGTGTTTCTTGGTCCGGAACACATTTCGAGAAAAATTCGTAAATACGGCAGGTATGACACTCAAATCGAAGTCGTTGAATCTTAATGATAACATTTTCATGTCAGTTGCAGGACTTCCGGTTTGATGACAAATCTATTATTGCTATTGCAGTGACTCACTTCAGGTATACATATTTATAAATACCTGGTTATGTGGTTGAGCAAAAAAGGGGGGTTTGCTGATCATCAGTGATATAGAAATCCTTCAGAAAAAACTTTCGGATATTCGCGAATCTGACCATAGTCCATCCGAAGAGGAGATTATCGTTCTCCTTGACCTGGCAGATATTATGAACAGAACAAATCCTCATGAAGCCTGTTACCTTGCTGAGCAGGCTCTCTCTATAATCCGGGAACTTAAAATTGAAGTCCATTTCGCAAGATGTTACAAGATTACAGGCATTTCATACGCACACAAAGGTGATTACGAAAATGCGCTTGAATACAGCCTTAAAGCTCTTGCAATTTATGAAGACACCAATGATTTGACTGCTCTTTCGAGTACATTGAATACAATTGGTATTATTTACAGAAATCTCAAGGATTTCAAGAAGGCGCTCGAATACTACACCAGATCCCTTGAAATAAGGGAGAAGACCGGCAATAGAAATGGAATAGCTACAACAACTAACAATATAGGCATTCTCTATCATGATATTAACGAATATGAAAAAGCTCTTAAGTTCGCTGAAAAGTCACTTCAATCTTTCACGGAACTTGAGGATGACCTTGGAATAGCATCTTCCTACAATAATATGGGCACTGTCTTGAAATCTCAGGATAATCTCGATGCTGCCTGGGAGTACTATTTCAAAGCTTACGAAATATTCAAACGAATCGGCTACAATACAGGTTATTGCGCATCGTGCAACAATCTGGGTGAGATTCTCACTTTAAAAGGGGAATTCAAGCAGTCTGAATTCTATCTGAACGATGCGCTCAATACGGCAATAGAAATCGGTGTGAGGGACCGTGAGCTGATCGCATACAAAAATCTTTCAACCCTTTGTGCGGACAAGGGTGATTATGAAGGTGCACTTGAATACTACATGAAGCACAGTGAGCTCTCGCAGAAGATTTTCAGTGAGGAGAGCAGAAAAAATATGGTTCAGCTTCAGATCAGATTTGAAACCGAGAGAAAGAAAAAGGAAGCTGAAATATACCGATTGAAAAACATCGAACTGCAGAATGAAATAACCGATCGTATTCATATCGAAGAAGAACTCAGGAAGCACCAGGATCAGCTGGAAGAAATGATCAATGAACGTACAATAGAGTTAATAAAAAGCTTCAACAAGCTCGAACGCGGTTTTCAGGGAACAATAGTACTGGTTTCGAAGATCACGGAATTGAGAGATCCGTATACTTCCGGACATCAAATCAGGGTTGCAAAGCTGGCCAGCGAAATCGCCAGGGAGATGAAGCTTCCTGAGGAGATAGTTGAAGCAATACATATCGCGTCTCTTGTTCATGATATCGGGAAGATCAATGTACCGCAGGAGATACTTAGCAAACCCGGCGTCCTCTCCAGCCTTGAGATGAGAATGATTCAGATCCATCCTCAGGCCGGCTGCGATATTCTAAGTGAAATCAATTTTCCCTGGCCTATCGCTGAAATCGTCAGGGAACACCACGAACATTTCAACGGAACAGGCTATCCACAGGGTCTTAAGGCAGATAAGATAATGATCGAAGCACGTATCATATGTGTTGCCGATGTCATTGAAGCCATGTCTTCTCACCGTCCTTACAGACCCGTTCTCGGGTTGGAAGAAGCGGTGCGTGAAATAACTGACAACAGGGATACATTGTATGACACAGATGTAGTCAACGCCTGCAGGAAAGTAATACTAGATAAGGGATTCAACTTCGACTAAGTTTCTTGGTGTGAAGGGAGATTTCATACATTTGAATTCTGAAATTACTGATCTCAAACGACAGTTAAAAAAAATGCGTTCCAGCCCTCCTGCCGGGAAAACCGGGCGGTCGAGAGTGGATTTACTTAATAAGCTTGGCTACGAGTTGTACAGATCCAATCCATCAATGACTGACGCATACGCCAAGGAAGCCATGGTTCTTTCTGAAAGAATCGGATACAGGCAAGGAGAGGCAAAAAGCCACAAGCTTTTTGGTATTGCAAATGCCGCCATAGGTAAGTACTATGAAAGCATGGAGCATTTCAACACCGCACGTGAGATTTTCACTGAACTTGATGACAGCAAAGGTATCGCTGGAACATTCACTAATATTGGTGTTGTATACAGCGATCAAAGCAGATTGGACCTCGCACTTGATCATCATCTGAAGGCTCTCAGTATCTATGAGGAAATCGATGACAGAAATCTCATCGCTCATTCTCTGAACTGCATAGGTGTTGTTTTCCGCAAACGCAACGATCTTGAAAAGGCAGAATACTATTACCAGAAAGCTCTTGAAATCAGGGAAGAGACCGGAGATATGCGCGGATTGGCCTTTTCCTACAACAATATGGGAATTCTAGCTAAAGAACGTGGAAATCTGGAAAGCGCTCTGAATTACTACAGCAAATCCCTGGAACTGAAGGAAGAACTGGACGACAGACAGGGTAAGGCGATTGCATACAGCAATATCGGAGATATTCACATGAAATTGAAAGAATATACTCTGTCTCTCGAGTGCTACAGGAAATCACTCTCAATTGAAAAAGAGCTTTGTGACGAAAAGAATCTCTCCGATAATTACAATAAAATGGGTCATATCATGACCCTTGTCGGAGAGTACGAGGAAGCCCTGGAATACTTTAAACGAGGTTTGACTATTTCCACCAGGATTGGAGCCAGAATCTTTAAAGCGGACAGTCTCAGAGAACTATCCGATCTATATAAAGCTATGAACGACTATGAAAAGGCTTTCACATACTTCAAAGAATACAGTATTCTGCAACAGGAAATCTTCAGCGAAAAAAGCTCCGAGACGATCACCAGGCTGCAGGTAAGGCACGAGACCGAACAAAAGGAGAAGGAAGCTGAACTCTACTATCTGAAAAACGTAGAATTGCAGAAGGAGATTAATGATAGAAAGCTGGTCGAGAACCAGTTGGTCGTTCAGGAACATCTTCTTGAGAAGCGAGTGAAAGATCGCACAATTGAGCTTCAGCAAAGCATGCAGAAACTGAAAAATAGTGTTGAAGGAACAATTCATACTCTTTCGAA
>JAIORS010000046.1 GCA_021108005.1 Candidatus Aegiribacteria sp. | reverse complement strand
GCGGCGGAGATGTTTACACATGCTACCAGATCCAGGGTCAGCAGGCGGATTCACCCTTCGAAGGACAGACTGTCAGCGTAACAGGCATCGTAACCGCTGACCCTGATGATTATACTGCAACATCTTCAACTTACGCCGTCCTTTCCGATGCCAACGGAGGACCCTGGAGTGGATTGCTAATGTACAGCAACGATCTCGCAGGTCTTCATAGAGGTGACAGTGTAACGGTTACCGGAGTAGTAGATGAATACTTCAATATGACTGAACTCAAGTTCCCGTTGTCCTATGTGATCCACTCAAGCGGACATACTCTTCCTACCCCAGAACAAATGTCCACTGGCGATCTGTCAACATCCGTTAACCCTGAGCAATGGGAATCCGTATTTGTCACAGTTTCCGATGTAGATGTAACGCAGATCGGACTTCCTTACTACACATGGGCTATCGATGACGGGAGTGGAGAATGCTACGCCGGCACAATGGGTGACTTTTCCTACACTCCGGTTGTAGGCAACAACATTTTAAGCATGACAGGAGTACTCTGGTACTCACGCGACAATTTCAAGATCCAGCCCAGGGACGACAACGACCTGATAAATTAGAGAAGACATGCAAATAATGAAACCGGTAGATCAATTCTGCCGGTTTCAGTATATCCTGCTTTTTATTTAACCAAATTGCATGTTGTGGTTAGTTAAACCCGCCATATTGACAGGAGAGTTTTCGCAAATGAAAAAAGTAAAATGGTTCATACCATTAATCACTACGGCGGCTGTAGTATTATTGATCTCCTGCGGAAACAATGAGAATCCTGCAACCTCCGGCGATAATCCAACAGCATCAATTCTTTCAGCCAATTCGGGAACCACGAATTCCATTACCGCATCCTGGACCATGTGCCCGGATAACGATTTCTCCGAGTACAACCTTTACAGATCCGCTTCTCCGGGAATCTCCGGCAATCCTCCAGCCAGCCCGGTCAGAACAGTTTCCAATTCCTCAGATACCACTTTCACAGATACTCGCCTTGCTTGGGGCGAGACCTATTACTACTCCTTAAATACGAGAAATACCAGCAACAACACCGTATGGAGCAATGAGGTGGAAGTTGTTACCCCCTGCAGTGATTACCTTACATGCTACGAGATCCAGGGACAGCAGACATCATCACCCTATGTTGGCCATGAGGTTTCGGTAACGGGGATAGTAACTACAGGTGGAAATGTGTTATACGGAAGATTTGCTGTCATATGTGATGCCACGGGTGGTCCATGGACAGGTCTTGTTCTCTACGGAGACAGTACCGATACAATGGTAAGGGCTGACAGTATTACAGTATCGGGTACCGTTCAGGAGGACTTCGGCATGACGGAACTCACTTACCTTTCCGATGTCCATGTTATCTCAACCGGGCATACAATCCCCAACCCAATCGCACTCACAACCGGCCAGGTCTGCGATGAGCAGTACGAAGGCGTACTGGTTTCAGTGACCAATGCTATTGTTCTTACAAAGAACGAGCACAGCTACGAGATCGATGACGGAAGCGGCAGCTGCTACATGGGTACCCGGGGTGACTTCACCGAACCCAATGTGGGTGACACGGTTGATGTACAGGGCCCACTTTTCTACAACGAAAACGAATGGCGAATACAGCCCCGTGATAACAATGATATCACCATAAACGGCGTAGGTAGTTTCTAACCCCGGCTCCGGAATTGCTGGCGGAGGCCTTCGAGCAGGGGAGTGGCGGGTTTCCAGCCTGTTGTTTTAAAAAGCAGCTCGGTGGATGCGAAGGTATCGCGGACATCTCCCGGCTGAACTGGCAAATTTTCCAATTCAGCTTTCTTCCCGGCTGCCTTCTCAAGAACAGCAATTGCCTCAAGCAGAGGAAGCGTATTGCCTCCTCCAAGGTTCATTGCTCTTCCGTCGGTACATTTTTCAGAGAGTCTCAGTCCACGTACAACATCGCCCACGTATGTAAAGTCCCTCGTCTGGCTTCCATCTCCGAATATTCTCAAAGGTCTTCCCTCCCTGATGGCCTCGAAAAAGATTGAAAAAGCCATATCGGGCCTCTGTCCGGGACCGTAGACAGTAAAAAACCTGAGGGAAACACTAGGCAGACCGTGGTTCCTGGTGTACAGTCTTACAAGGTTCTCCGCGGCAAGTTTTGTAACACCATAGGGGGAATCGGGCATCGGTATCGTGCTGTCCTCCACCATGGGCAAATCCGTAACTCGTCCGTATACGGACGAGGAGGAAGCGTATATGAAATTCTTTACGTTTCCTCTTCTCATAGACCATTCCAGGAGGTTCTGCGTCGCTATTATATTGTCAGTCGTATATTGAAGGAATTCCTCGCCCCAGCTTTTCCTTACCCCTGCCTGTGCTGCGAGGTGGTATACGGTTATTTCCTCGGAAGAATCAACAACCATGTCGAGCCATGACATGTCTTCCTCGGACAGATCCTGTTCAAAAAGCTTGAAAGAAGGATTCTTTAATAAATCGGCGATATTCGCCCTTTTCAACTCCGGTGGGTAGTAATCGCGAAAAATATCAACCGCGATAACATCTTTCTCCTCCGACAGAAGCTGCCTGGAAAGATGGCTTCCTATAAAACCTGCAGCCCCTGTAACAATGTACCTCATCAGTCTCCGATCTTCAATACCAGTACGTTTTATTTAGCAATTTGTAATTTTGCAAGTGACCAGAAGTTGCGTCCGACCCCGTTAGTCTCCGCTTTCCTCGGTTATGAACCAGCTTACGGAACTTTCACCGACGTTCAGCAGGTACCTCATCGTATCCTTCTTCACCGCCGGAGGCAGGAATCCCCCGCCAAAGGGGGCAAGGCACAAAAACTCCTCCGGATACGGAAGTTCATCAACAACAAGATCGATATGCGGTATCGGCACAGGATCCACCGGATAATCCATCATCTTCGAAAGAAGAAGCTCGCGAAGCTCGCTCCAGCTAAGGCCCTCACAGCTGAATCCCGCGGCCATCCTGTGCCCGCCGGCACTGGTAAACACCTCTCCCATGCTCACAAGAAAATCAGCCATGTCCCAATCCCCATAGGAACGGGCTTCTCCCGAGAGTTTGCCGCCCTCCCTTGGAGATACGATTATTGTTCCCCTGTGAGTTATCCTGCTCAGTTTACTCGCGAGTGTTCCCCCCATGCCGTCCGGGATGCTATCAAGATAAACAAGGTTCATACCGTAAGCTGAAGCCTGGTCATCCCTGTTCACTATCGCCTTTGAGAAGATCTCCGATAGAGTATGGGCTCTCCGTCTGCTGCTTTTCTTAAGTCTTTTCCATATTTTGCGGCACCGTTTGTAATTATCATCCCTCATGAAATCAAGGAGGAACTCTATTCCCGAGTCTTCGCCTTTGCCCACTACCGAAGTGATGGCATGGCGAACCATGGATCCTGTCCAGGCTGTTTCCCTTGCCGGCCATACTTCAGCAAGCACTGCAAGTCCGCCTTCCAGCTCGTCGGCGTTCACCTTCCTGAATTCCTCAAGCAGGTACCTGTTCCATCCCAGAAGCGGTACGCGGTCAGATACGGTCCCAAGCGCAACAGCGGTAAGAAGTTCAGCCTCATTCTCCCATTCCGGATATATGGAAACAAGAGCTGCATACAGAACCGAACAGCCGGCCAGGTAAGTTGCCGGAGCACCCACTCTCTGTGGATTTATCATTCCATGGGCAGGAGGCAATGGATAATGAAGCGTATGGTGATCTGTTATAACTATCCTGGCGCCAAGATCAAGCGCCCATTTAACACCAGATACTGCTGAACACCCGTAGTCTACGGTAAGAAGAAGGTCGCCGGGGAGCAGCACACCCTCCATTCTGTCTGGAAGAAGGCCGTAATCATCGGTTGTTCTCCTGGGCATTATGGGTACAACCGTGTAGCCTTCACCCTCAAGTATCCTCATACCTATGTAGATACCGGTGATACCGTCCATATCATCGTGCCCGTAAAGAACGACTTTCCCTCCGCGCCTTTTCAGTTCCATCAACTCACGCTGAAGTATATCAATATCAGGAAGTTCATGGATCCAGTCCGGCCTCGACGGAAGCCATTCTTCGAAAGGGTCCGTGACATTCGGAAATCTTTTTTCTAATACCTTGCAGGCCAGATGCGTAAGCCTGCACCTTCCCCGCTTATTCGCGGGTGCCTCCTCAGAGCGCATCTGTTATCTCCTGTAGTGAAGATCAAGCCGGGTTACCGACCAAATAATTTAACAACACGATAGACATAAGTTTTAATGGCCGATTGTCAACCATTGCATATCGCGGCCCTTGAAAGTATCCCGATTAATGCGTAAACTCTGAGTATGAGAATTTTAACGGTTCTTCTGACAGCTTCGGTCATTATCTGCACCGAGGGAATGGCAGCTTTTGAACCTGTCTTCGAATCCCCCTGGCTGCAGGGAGGGGTCGCGTCTACACTATTTCCCAGGACCCCTCTTGTCCTCACATCCAATCCGGCATGCATGGCTCTTCTGGAGGGGCACGGAATAACAATCTCGGCTGCGCGGCCGTACGGCTTAAAAAGGCTTGATAGAACAGCAATCGCTGGATGCTGCGTGTTCAGCCGATACGTTCTGGGAGCCGCTATTTCCCTCTCAGGTGACGAATCCTATTCGGAAGCCACCGCTGAGGCCGCGGTGGCCTGGAAACTGATGAACGGTGTTGCTCTTGGCACCTCTGTCTCCATCAGAAGGCTTCAGATAAGCGGATACAGCAGAGCAACGGGGTTTTCCGCCGATATATCCGCCGTATGGACTCCCGCTGATGGTGTTTTTGGAACAGCACTGTACAGAAGCGTACTCCGAACCGATCTGGGCTCCTCCGGAGACCCGTCCGCCCCCCATTCCCTTGAGCTTGCTGTTGGCGTGGTTCCGGTTGAAAATATCGTCTGTGCAGCAGGCGCTGGAAGACAGGAAGAGCTCGATATCGAATACACCTTTCACACCGCTTTCTCGCCTTCACCCATGATAAGCATCGCTACCGGAATAAAAACCAGCCCCGCAAGATTCTGGGCAGCCCTTGAATTGTCTCTTTCTTCCCTGAGTATGGAATACGGATACGGAGAACACTCCTCCCTTCCCGGAACACATTCCGTAGCCCTCTGCTGGGGAAACTGCGCAAGCCGTCCTTCATCTCTTCATCTGTCAGAGTCCGAAGAACAGGAAGAAGAGCCTGACGTACAGTTCCCATTCGATATTAACACCGCGACAGAAGAACAGCTGCAGCTCATTCCGGGAATTGGCCCTTCCAAAGCTTCCGCAATAGCGTCATGGCTTCGCCAGAACGGGCCGGTTTCATCCGTTAACGACCTTCAGGCGGTGCCCGGTATAGGCCCCTCCATGCTCGAAGTACTCAATGAATACCTGGTGGCTGAATGAAAGAACCATTGGTTCTTGTTATCCTTCTCACTCTTGTCGGGCTTTCGTCCGGCGAGGGGGATCTCAGGTTCAGGCTGCAAAGACGCATTCCAGACTGCAGAGGAACCCTTGAGCATTACTACGCGGGCGACGAATACGATTTCTACAACAGGCTCAGGTACGGTTCGAACCTCTTTCAGTTCATCCTTCTGATGGACAAAGCAAGAGGAGAGGAGTGGGTCGATATCATCGCCGGCGGAGCAACCTTGACGCCAATGGGCGGTCCGGTCAATTCCGTTTCGGCCGGATGGCTCAAGGCGCACCTGGGCAGCGGCCTTGTGCTGGCATTTCCGGGACGGTTTTCAAGTATAAGCGAACTTGCCCTGTACAAGCCTCCCAATTCAAGAAATCGCATAGAGCCGTCAACTTCCCCCTGGAGCTGCCGTGGAAAGCCCCTTACGGGTGCCGGCATCATGCTTTCTGTGGGTACGGTTGATATTTCAGTGCTGGCGGCCCTGTCCCCGGTTGATTCTCTGTCAGGCGGGTACCACCGCAGCTCATCCGAGGTTCAGGCCAGAAACGCTTTTGCGGAAAGGCTGGCTGCCGCCCGTATTGCAGGTCAGCAGTGGGGAGTAACAGCCGCTGCGGCCTCAACGAACGATGCAGCCGAATACAGCTGGCTCAGGTGCGGGGGCGACTGGAATGTTAACCTCGGAACCCTGAACCTCGCAGGTGAAGCATCTGTGGGAGTTGATTCCTCCGGTACCTCTACAGCGGTCTGGTTTTCTCTCTCTCAGAATTTGCCTGTTTTCCGGCATATGTTCATGGTTCTGCGAAATCCCGAATACTACCCCTCAGAACGAACCTCACCGCCCATTTCCAGGGAATGTGATATCGGGTTATGCTACGGCCTCCGCTGGAAGACATTCCCCGAGATGGTTGTTAAAGCGGGGTCAGGAACCTATTTTCACGAAGATAACAGCCTCCTGCTCGCTTCTTTTGAAACCGAGTACCGCTTCCGCTGGAGCATGGAAGCAACCGCAGGTATCAGAACCAGAACCGAAGAAGATGAATTCAGTTTTAGAAGCTGGCTTGGAAACTCATGGCAGCCGCGTGACAGATTGAACATCAGAATGAAATTGCAGGTTACAGGATGGAACAACTCCACCGATGATTCATCGGAGACCGGGGCGGGAGTGGAGATCAAATTACGATACAAGCCTGAAAGCTGGCTGACCCTTGATTTCGGAGGTGCCGCCTGCTCAACAGACGGCTACAATTCCAGGATATACGCTGGCGGGTCATCGTTCCCCGGAGTTTTCGGCTCTAAGGTTCTCTACAATAGAAGCTTCCTTCTATTCACACAGGTCTCCGCCGCGATATCGGATGGTTTTTTTCTCAGAGGCGCCCTTGCAAGAAAAACAGTAGAAGATTCTGATGTTCTGGGGTCCGGATGGGAAGAGACCGAGGGAGACAAAAGAACGGAGCTGGGTTTCCAGCTTGACTACACCTTTTAATAGTACAATCATTCACTGCGATACGGAGACATTCTCACATACGAAAGAGGTTTACAGTGAGGCCATCCTGGGACGAATATTTCCTGAAACTCGCCATGATCGCGTCCGAACGGGCAACCTGCCCCAGGATGCACTGCGGCTGCGTACTGGTAAAAGACAAATACGTCCTTTCAACAGGCTACAATGGCTCTCTTCCAGGGCTTGATCATTGCGAAGACGCAGGATGCCTTATAGTTGACAACCACTGCGTGAGAACCAACCACGCGGAGATGAACGCAATCACACAGGCCGCGAGACACGGCATTTCAATCGAAGGAGCAACCGCATACGTTACTAATATGCCATGCACAACGTGCGCAAAGGCGCTTCTTGCCGCAGGTATTAATAGAGTTGTTATTTTCTCGGATTATCAGGGCTCCCTTGCCGAGAAGTTCCTGAAAGAGTCCGGAGTTCCTTTGGACAGGCTTCCTATGCCCAGCCGTGAGATCACCTACGACCTGGACAACTACTCTTCAGCAAAAAAATTCCCGTGATCGGGCTTCATGAAGGAAATATACTTGCAGAACTTTCCCTCAAATCGATCAAATATTTATATACTGCCAGATTATTTCGCTGGGAGAAGGACGTCCAAACAGTATTTTACAATATCTCTCGCACGTATTCGATACCGCAGTCAATCATCCAGTTGCCGTCCTCAAGGACAAGAATAGTAAACACCACAATACCAGATTTCTTCATCTGTGAACCCTTCCTATTAGTAGCGGATATAATCGAACATTTTCTGGATGATGATACTATTATATTCATGTCTAATCAATGCCAGATGGGCGATGTTTGTTAGAGTCAGAATTATGACACTATCCATTGCATACAATCAGAAAAGCAATCAATACTTCTAAAGATCTTCAGTCTATGATCAGCTTCACGACACAGCTTATGCGGGGCGAAATACGACAAATTGACAGGCAGATGAACATCAGACCTTATAGAATAAAGTCACCTGGATGCGAAAGACTCTGAACTGCAAGTCTTTGGAACCTTCTTAAGTGGTACTCTATTTATCTAAAGCTCTGTCCTAACAAGTCGGAGGCCAGCATAACAGCTACCGTGAGTAATGCT
>JAIORS010000045.1 GCA_021108005.1 Candidatus Aegiribacteria sp. | reverse complement strand
TGGTCAAACATGCCTTCCCGCAGATTTTCACTGGAAGCACCGCATTAGGGCATACTTCACCCCCTGAAGCCGGATCGCTGAAAACTTACCCAGCCTCTATCTCAGGTACATCATCCTGCCATGGAACGTAGTCTGCGCAGGGTTCGCATACTATTTCCAGAGGCTCTGGAGGGGGAGGAATGATCTTTCAACGAAGAGGCAGATTCCTCTTCAGTTAGTGCTATCGATAAAATCCCCTGGCGGCATTCTCGGCCCCTCCATGCCTGGCTGCATCCATCCATGCGTTAAATGCGGCTGTATCATCATCAATCGCGTTCAGCAGATTATCCTTGAGTAATTGAGCCTCAGGGGCGATTTACAGCATGAGATCCCAGTCGCCCCTGCATTTTCTGTTTTTTACTGTCAGGTTTGCTACCATCGCGTCCAGTGAAGCCCCCAGGGCTCCCATAAGCGCTGCGGCAGAGCCACCCCCCGGTGCGGGAGAGTCGGTTGATAAAACGTCAGCGAAATCCCTGCAGGTCATTCCCGAAAGGTTCACGTCCTTCTCGGCAACCATATACTCGATGAATTTTTCTTCCGGATTGAAGGGAGCAAGATCCCCGAGACCCATTGACCTGATGGCGATTTCAATCAGTTCCTTCTGCGGGACACCGGTTGTCTTGCCCTGTCTCCCGGTTGATGAAAGCCCCTCGTTCTGTTTCTCAATATAGAACCATCCGGCCTTAAGCATCGCTTCGAGGGGCAGAAGTCCGACCACTTCGGAGCCGGTGACTCTGACACCAAGTTTTTCCGCTTCCTCCTTCACGGTCTCGAAACCCATGTGAAGGGGAGTAACCGAAATATTAGTGAGATTCATTGTAACTTGGGCCGTATCGTACTCCTTTATGTACCAGCCCGTTGCTTTGCAGTATTGGAGTTTGCCGGCCTGCTTGGTTTTTTACCATCTTCATCGCGGATGAATTTCCAATTACTGTCACGAAGAAATCTGCCGTTGTCCCTTATTGTTAGTCCTATGTCGCGGGCAACGCCAGTATCCTTTGTATTTAGGTTCACATTGTAGGCAATAAGGAAATTTCTTGCTCCTATTGTACACACTCAGGTTTTTGCGACGCTTTCATTCCATTCGTCGGGGCCAAAATCAGGTTTCCATTCCGGTTTGCCCAGCTTATCGGGAAGAGCCTCGTACTCTCCCTCCCGGATCGACATCAAGAACCTTGCAGCCGGCTACAGAAGATGTAGCTTTTACAACTTCATCGATCAGTTCCTTATTCTGTCCCTCCGAAATGTTCGGAACAGATTCGACTATTTTTCTGGACATCTAATCCTCCTGATGAGATTGAAGGTATTTATGGGAACGATAATTTCCTGTAGATTCAAGTATCAAAGCTAGGAAAAGGTACCCTTGAAGTTAACGAGTTATGAACGGAGAATTGATGTTATGCGGAGTCGTTGAAGGATTTTACGGCAGGCCTTATAATCCGCGAAAGAGGCGTATTCTATTCGATTATCTTTCGATGCTGGATGAAGCCGGATATGTATACGCACCCAAGAACGATCCCTTCCATAGACTCAGCTGGAGAGAAGATTATCCTGAAGATGAATGGTCACAGCTGTCCGAAACGATTGGTACCGCGGTTAGTACGGGGTTAGAGTTCATATTCGGTATAAGTCCGTGGCAGTTCCGTCGCGGTGATTCAGGTTTTCATGAAAGGTTTAGAAAAAGCGGAAAGAACGGCAGGTACACTGGAAGAACTGTATCCGTACATGTTGCCCAATGCCCATAGAAGAAGAGTGATTCTTA
>JAIORS010000044.1 GCA_021108005.1 Candidatus Aegiribacteria sp. | reverse complement strand
TGGCTGGCGGGCAGGGATTCGAACCCCGATTGGCGGATCCAGAGACCGCAGTCCTACCCTTGGACGACCCGCCAGCAGAGCGAGATTATAGGTATTTAACCTCAGTCTTGTCAAGCAGTAAAGCTGTTATCGAATGATGACAACATCTTCCGATAGGAAACCATCATCGACCTGAACCGATATTCTATAGATTCCTTCGGGCAGAGAAGAAAGATCTGCAATTGCCGCGCTATCCCCTTGATACATGAAGTTTACTTCCATTTTCCTGCCCGCAGTATCGTAGACCGCTATGTCATGGATGTTGTCCTGGAAGGATATAGTCACAATTCCGGATGAAGGATTCGGACTTACCTGAATTGTATGCTCCGTATGAACACTACCCTCGATACCCTGTGGTGAATGGTTGGGGAAAATATCCGTCCATTCAATCCACTCGGGGACCTGATTGTACGAAGGAGTTGAGAGGGTTGCGAAAGCCAGAGCCATTTTCAGATGTTCAGGCATGAATATCATCGTCTGGATAGTTCCTCCGGTTCCGGGTGTTGCCGGCCATCCCACAGCTTTCATGAAATCCCACAGTCTTACGAGCGTAACATCGGGATTAGTGGTAAGTGAATCCATGAGGTAGGAATAGCGGTAACATGGTACTGACGGTATTAGAACTCTGTGGTGATTGGAAAGAATCATTCTGCACGGGGCAATACCGGGTTCATCTTCCGCATACCTGAAAGCAAAACCGTTTTTGTTGTTGACTTCAACCACTACAGAGGACGAATCCTGTCCGGCAAGTGTTCTATCCGCTACAACATGGATGGCGTAGGAATTCGACCTGCTCCATCCTGTGAGAGCATCCTGCATGTCCTGCATGTCACATGAGCCGCTGCCGTTGAAATCCTCATCAGACAACCCAAGTGCCTGAGCCATGCATATTGGAATGAATTTACCGGGGAACTGACTTGTTCCCTGATTGTTGCCCATGTTAAGACAGGCACTGATTCCTGACTCATTCATCCCGGATAGGGAACCCGAGAATCCGGGGAAGCCTACTGATATCCAGTCCTGACCAGTTTGAGGATCGAAGGTTATAAGAAGACTGTTTTCAAGGATCGAACTGCCAGTATCTACGTAGTAATCAAGGTTCCGGGATATTGCGGGTGAGCCGTTCAGTTCCGGGTCACCAACAGTTGCATCGTCCCAGGAGCTGACGCTGGTGCATAGGAATTGTTTCATCCCTCTTAACGCGGATAGATCAGGGGTAGAAGAAACCACGCAGATATCGATGTAGTCTAAATATCTTCCAAGGGAATCAGAATAAATGCTGATAGTATCGGAAACACCGCTGATAATTCCCTGGGAGTATTCCACGAATTCTGTGGGTATATCGAAAAAAGTCAGGAAATACAATCTGGCGCTTTCGTAGTTAAGTGCACCTCCGATCATTTCCAGAAAATATTCCTGAAAAACCTCACCGATATCGGGGCCCAGAAGATATCCATGGGCGTAACCCATCTCGGACCAGGTTCCCCAGAGGTTCAGTATCCTGATATCACCAATGTACTCAACCGAACCATTCACATCTGCTTGAATTGGGCCGGAAATGAAAAGGCATATGATGATTAGTAAGAGTGATTTCATAGAATAGTCTCCGTTTAATTAGGGTTGATGCTATTATGGAAGAGGGGTTATGGAATATTCTGCCTCGGAAAGGTCAATCTCTGTAGTCGAATCAGCTGAAATTACGATGTTCTGCAGCCATGTACCGATAACGTTATTACCACCAGAGAACTGTACCCTCAACAGGAACTCACCTGCTCCCAGTTCTACGGAATCCCGCTGGAAGGGATTCAGGTTCAAGTTATAGATTGTTGTTGTGTCATCACCCGATGGAATAAGCAGATCAACAGTCCAGCCCCCTTCATTGAAATCCACAAGTGGTATGGTAAGAAGGGTTCCTGTGTCCCTGTAATCTCCGGTAATGTTCTGCATTGAGGGATATTCGATAGCCACTTTTACATACTGAACTGGAGGCATTCCACTGGAAAGCGTTTGCCATTCTTGGTCGGTCCAGATATCAAACCAGAAGTAGAGGTTTCTATCAACTCCGGGGAACCAGCCCGCAACAGGACGGGCAGGAATACCCATTGTTCTTAATGATGCTCCTAGAAGGACCCATTTTTCTTCCAGTGAACCCTGTTCAGCAGGAATAATCTGAGTAGGAGAGAGAACGGAACCATCGCTTCGAGTTCTCGTTAAAGTTATTACGTGATTGATAACATCATTTATTGCTTCCGCCATTTCAGGAATTGTTTCTGCGGACTGTATTCGCCTGCTGAGCCAGGCCCCTAGCGCGGATCTGTACGAAGAAAGCGGTTCGTTGCTTATTCGGCAGGAAAGCAGGTAGTTCAGGAAAATGTAATCAGGCAGATAGTTATACCATATGTTTTTGCTGTTCATGGCACCCAGGACATGATCCTCAAGAATAGAAGTGGTCATACTGTTCCTGTCATCTGCAGGCATTGATATGAAGAGGTGTTCAATACAAGTAAGCGTGTCTCCGGAATACTGTTCGAATGCTTCTTCCCAGAAACCCGCGTTTTCCGGGATTTCAGCGAGGAGAGAATCGCGTTCTGCAGGTAAAAGGAGAAGAGTGACAGACATTAGTAAACTGAACATGGTTTCCCCCTTTTCACTATATTTATATACTATATCATTTTAGAGGGAAGGAGAAAGGGTGAAAAAACTCATAGGCGCATGGATTGTTGCAGGAGTAGCGCTCTGGTTGACATCTATGGTTCTTGGGATGCGAATGGAATTTGCAGGTTTCTGGTCTATTGTATGGACTGCTGCCGTTATAGGCCTTATGAATTTTATTCTGGCACCGATTCTGAACCTTATGACTTGTCCCGTTTATCTGCTTACGCTGGGCCTGTCACGGTTCCTTGTTAGTGGTCTTGTCTTGATTATAGCCCGGGAATGGGTCGGGGGATTTTACGTTGCCAGTTACTGGTGGGCGGTACTTGCAGCGGTTATAATTTCCCTGCTGACAGGAGTAATTGACAGTATGACCGGCAGGAAGAAATAACCGGAAGCAGACTGATTTCTATT
>JAIORS010000043.1 GCA_021108005.1 Candidatus Aegiribacteria sp. | reverse complement strand
TCTTAGTATGAACGGCCGGGAGCTTTACCATTATTCAAGGCTTCGGGAAGACGCCCACGCTCAGTGGGATATCAGGAATATTGCTCACAGAATGCTGGCTGCCTTAAGAGAAAAGGCACCTTACACATGCATGCTTACCGGTGGAAAATCCGAAGTATCCGATCTGTTCAGCCCCACCATGTTAAGTAAATGAAGGGACGATTTACCTGAGATTGAGGTTATCGGATAAACTCAACGCTGATCCTTATCAGCCATGACGAACAGTTGCTGTCCATCCTGGTTGAAAAAATCTACGAAGTTCAGAGGGGAAAAGCCAGTCTGTTCCAGGGAAGCTTTGAATACTACCTTTTTTATAGCTTTTCCATTTTTTTAGGATATCAAGACATAATTCTGGTTCAGAATGTTCGATGATAAGGAGAACGAGAATGTCGCTGGACACACAGGCACTATTGTGAACGTACTGCAAAGTATTCACAATCTCATCTATAGAGTAATGAAGAATTTCGCAAAATTCTGACGAATACCCCTTCGAGGATAGGGAATGTGAGTTCGACAGAGCCTTCGGTGTAGTATAATATCAGCTGTGGATCGGCTATTGTACCAATCGTTTCTTTCGTGTAAATATCGAAATAATCACGACCAGTAGCATTTGTGCCTATCCATATACCATAATTCGGGTATGCACCATCTATCCATTTCTGTGCCCAGGTCGTAACGTCTATAGTCCACCAAGCGTATTCCGGGGCAGGTGGCACGTGCCAATCGTGATAATTGGGTCTATTGTTCCATGTTATTTCGTTTTCATCCCAATTACCACTGCACTTGGCAACCCACACTTCATTCGGCGGGAAAGTACCTCGAGTCTTATAGATATATACGGCAACTTTCGCGGAATCGAGCGTAATACCCGAGTATGGCGTAACGTCAAACCTAAGCGCAGTCCACATGTGCTCGTAATTGAATCTATAGCGAGAAAACAACCTGGCCCAAAATTCCCAGATAAGTTCTAAAGCATCTTTACCGATTGTTGCTTCATTATAAGAACCATAGTTATTATTGGGAGCAAATCTCCATACGAAAGAATCGTCGCTCGGATAAACAACTGCAACCGTAGCCAGGGCCACACTCGAAACGGTAAGCATTAACGCAATAGTTACTACTGAATACTTCAACATAATTAAACCCTTCTTATATTAATGATTATGACCTGTTTCAAAGGATAATACCAAATGTAACTCTGCCCGGTCAATGCAACGGACATCTGATAACTGCCAGGTTCTTCGCAGCAGGGCACACATCTGCATTGAAGCCGGAATAGAAAAATCATTCAATCTCGATCCCAGGAATATCATCCCTACAGGGAACATAGTCTGCATCGGATTCACAGACTAATTCCAGGTGCTTCAGGATGCGCCTGATGACCGAAGGCTGTTCGATAAGAGAGATGACCTTCATGCAGTCGTCGCATTTCGGGTACTTCAGAGCATCCACATCCCAGATCTTCTTCAGAAGAGCAGCCCACACCTGTCTTCTGCTGCATGAGTATGACGGCGGTCTTCTATGGAAGCATCAGACTACTATCCGGTTGGAAGCTTCGCCAATTTGTACGCTGATTTTACCTTAAAGGTATCTGCGCGTATTATTGACCTACTCTGATCCTCCGCTATAGACTAGTGCTGTCGGGATTCCAGAGATGGATTCCCCGATCAGGAGCAGTTTTCCCGAAATGCGGTCTTCAGCCACGTTGATCCTGCTTGCGCTCACGTCGATCATCTGTGACGATCCCAGTTCCTCGTTGGCTGCCAGCAACTGCTCCATCGGGAAGCCAAGCTCATCCAGCTGTTCCGTCGAACCTTCTACACGATAGAAGATGAATTCCTTGTCACTGTTGATAATTATGTATGCGTCGACTCCACAGGGAAGCCCCTCGATCATCGCCTGGTCTCCGAAATCTGTGTAATCGATCAACAGGTATTCATTACTGGCCGGGATGCGTCTGTTCTCTGATAACTGGTCATTTCCAGACAGGGTGCTCTCGGCGAACAAACCCAGTCTCTCGAGCTTGTCCACAGGACCGAGGGCGGCGTAGATATATTCGCCAGAGTTCATTAATGTAACCCAGGCCTCACAGCCATTCTCAGTCGGTCCTCCTGTGGAGTGGAGGTAGTAGGATCCGTTGTAAGAGAGACAGAGAGGTACATCCTCCTCTGTCAGGACGGATATCTGTGATTCGTCAGATTGATCACTGATGAAGGCTTCCTCTTCTGTAAGTTCGGATGTTTGTGATTCATCAGATTGATCACTGATGGAATTCTGGAATTGTCAATTGAGAGAGGTCCTATGATTTCGCTGAAGATCGTATCCCCGTCAACGGCGCCAAGCTTTATCCTTAGTTCCATAGGCTCAATTCCCGGAAGGTCTTCCGAAGAGTTCCAGGTTACTGTTGAAATGTATGAAGAAGGCAGGTAGCGTTCGTTAGCGTTCAGGCCCACAGCAGGAATCCATGTGGATGAACCTTCCAATTTGTAATGCAGCACAAGGGATATTTCATCTCCCTCGGGATCTGAAATGCGGAATGAGATTGGAATGGAACCGTCAAAGGTTTCCCATTTGCCAGGGGATGTGACCGTAATTGATGGATATCTGTTGTTGTCTACATGGAACGGGGAGGAGGGTACCGCTATTCCCACATCGAGGTCTTCGGGGACAGCTCTGAATTTAACCTGATTGCCATCAAACCCGGGTATATCCACCTCCGATTCCCAGATGACATCGTTCTGATATGAACTGGAAATGGGGGTGGAACTCTCGAGTACTGTAGCGGTTCTCCAGTTCCTTCCCGCATCGGTAGAGTATTCGTACTGAACATCTAGTGGATTTCCCTCTGGATCGGAAAGCCTGACACCCAGAGTGATTCTGCCTGAGACTTCTTCCTAATACTAGGAAAGTTGATTTTCTACGATCCTATTACCCACTCCTAAAACAGCTCATCTATACGCAGATGTTACCTTTTTCTGCCTGAAACCAGCATGCCAGAAGCTTTTGGTTCCCGGGTAATCCCGGAAACTGACCATACTGTCCGAAACAAACTTGGTCAAACATGCCTTCCCGCAGGTTTTCACTGGAAGCACCGCATCAGGGCATACTTCACTCCCTGAAGCCGGATCGCTGAAAACTTACCCAGCCTCTATCTCAGGTACATCATCCTGCCATGGAACGTAGTCTGCGCAGGGTTCGCAGACAAGCTCCAGCTCCGCATCTTCTCCACAAGCTCCTCGGAAATCATATCCTCTTCGAGAAGCATTCTGAAAATAAGACCGGCAAAGAGCTTTTCAAGCACCTGGAGACCTGCGGTGTCTATTTCAGGCCTGGGGTAATAATTACCTTCCCTGTCCCAGCAGGTGTCAGTAATCAGAGCGTGAACATGGGGGTTCCAGTTGGCCATGCCACCGAAAGTCTGCGGCACAAGGATGCCGCCGGGAAAAACATCCCTGCGATCAAGGGCTTCATGAAGAAACACCGTAAGTGAGTCCCAGGCGCATCTGCAAAGCTTTGGCAGAAGTTTTCTATGGTGCAGGAAGTGCAGCCTGAGCATCTTCGGAACACTCAACACCCAGTGCCGGTGGGGAACCGATCTGAAGAGTTCTTCTTCAAGGAAGATAGCAAGGTCTAATGACTTCCTCTTCGAGCAGGATGGACAGAATGCACGGCACTTGCAGGAGAAGGCTCTCGGATATTCAGCTCCGCAGTCTTTGCAGCGAATCCTGGCAAAATCGTAATGAGGATCACCGTATTCCAGGTATTTCTCAACAACTTCATCGGTAAGGGGGTGCCAGAAGCCGTAATGTTTTGAGAAGCGTTCGTTATACACATCCCTGAATTCCTCATAATGGGTATCCAGCAGTCGGAACAAAGTAGAATTCTATATCGCTCCTATAAGTAATCATCAATTGAGATGAAGACCTTGTCCTATTTCAGATGAACCATCCTCCGAACAACCTGCTGATAACCAACTGTAACCACGGCAAAATAGATACCGTGACCAAGCGGTGCGTCGTCATTGTCTCTGCCGTCCCAGCTAAGCAGCAACTCTCCGGCGGGACACATATCTTCCATTAGTAAGGATACCTGCCTGCCGGTTATGTCATACACAACAGCAAGAACCATTCCTGAAGCCGGCAATGTCAGGCTTAGTGTGGTTGAAGATGTGAACGGGTTGGGATAAGCGGGGAGAAGAGAAGGAGCGATAACTCCAGGTTCTGTTTGCCCCTCAATACCGGTCGGGTAACCGGCGACCTCCAGCGATGGATCACCGTAAAGGTTGAAGTTGTACATGTTCAAGTATTCATAGATATGTGACCAGCCGTAAACGGTTGTAGCGTCGTACTTGCCGTTATACAGGGCAACTCCCACATGCTCGCCTTCACTGACAAGATAACGGTTGAAATCGAAGCAGATCTGCTGCGTTCCTCCTGGATCATTTATCCAGTCACGCGAGATGGCCGCAATTCTTGAAGCACTCACTATACCAACAGAAGCACCCCAGCCCGGCTTTGTTAAAAGGTCAATGCCCAGGTTCCCCCATGCGTTTGGTTCGGGATAGCCCACATCACACGAGATAGCAAATACAACCGACGGGTAATCATCATCAAGATCTGTCGAGGAAGTTTTTATGAAGGTAACGCAATAGACTTCACCATTACCTGTTTCAGGAACGCCGTCACCGTCATCCCATTCCCAGACGGATCTTGCAGCTTCGTTGGTCCAGCCATGACCTGACCAGTTAACCACCGCATACTGACCATTGCGCCAATGATTGGAGAAGGCACCTTCGCTCACAGGGGGCCATGGGAACGGGGACTGAACAAGACCCCATTGTTCACTCATGTGTGTAATGTTCCAGCCGTCCATCAACCCGGTCTCGATGGAATCGATTACCGTGGCTCCATCAGTAAAAGGACAACCGCTGTGGTCCTGGTTCTCGAAGTAAAGTATGGATGTGGGATGGAGAACATTCTTCTTCCAGCTTCCGGCATCCTGCTCAAAGGTAACGGATTTGTTGAGGGTATATGTGATACGACCGGTGTCATTCACCGGTATCCTTCCCACATAAA
>JAIORS010000042.1 GCA_021108005.1 Candidatus Aegiribacteria sp. | reverse complement strand
CAGTGAATGATTCTATGATACTTTGCTTACAATATATCCGGTTTTCAATATTGTCTCAAGAAAGCCGCTTCTATCCTCACCGGCAATCAGCAATACGGGTTCGATCCGGTCGTCTACGGACCGACGCAGACGGTACAGACGAATCGCAAGATCAAGGAAATCACCCACAAGTTCATCAACCACAACAGCAACATCCAGATCGCTGTCTTCTCGTTGAGTTCCGTTAACATGCGATCCGAACATTACTACTCGACTGGAAGGCAGAGTCGAATACACCAGTTCAGCATACATTCTCACTTTTTCAAAAGCTGTTCTTTTATCCATATCATTAAATCCTCGGTGCGGTGTAATATGCTGGCTGTACGGTCATCCGTAAGGGATTGCATAAGTTGTTCTTTGTATGTCGGATATCGAGCCTCGATATTTAAAGGCTCCAATGTATCCAGCAGGTCCTTCTGTTCAGAAGATAGCTTATTATAAATATTGGATTTCCGGGAAAGAACGGTCAGGTTATGTGTTAGGGGAGGCCTGTCCTGAGTTACAGCGACATACAGTGCCTTGAGCATTTTCTCAATAACCTGATGACACATGAATCCGACATAGAGGAATTTACCACCTTTCAGCATAAGGCGTGCTACATCTATATCGTAATCAGCAAGGTCAATCCAGTAGTCTATCTGTGAATTGTGTTTCATAACACATCCACTATAGCATATTCGAACCGATGTCGCCACTTCAGAACCTGTTCATACCCGGTATATCCATTCCCCGCGCTTCAGGAGAGATCTTTCCCCTGTTCAGCAGCATCATGAGTACAAGGATGGAGAAGAACTGCTATTTTCCCTCATCTTCGCATATATCCACTTGCCATCTGATATACAATCATTGTATATTTACTATAGAGAGAAAGGAACAGAATGGGTACGAAAACTGTTAACATAGCGTTTCAGGAGAGTTTGCTTCGCGAGATAGACAGAGTTGCTAAAATGGAATCGCGCAGTCGCTCAGAGTTCCTGCGTGAAGCAGCCCGGGCGTACATTCAACGCAAGAAACGCTGGGCCAGTGTATTCGCAATGGGACGAGAGATTGCCAGGAGCAAGGGGCTGACTCCGGAAGACATAGCGACTGAGATTAAAGCATATCGCAGGGCCAGGGGCTCCCGTCGTTGAGCACTCCGCGCATCGTTCTTGATTCAAATGTCGTTATTTCCGCGTTTCCCTTCGGAGGGGTTCCAGCTCGCCTCCTTGAGCTTGCCCTTGACGGTTTCATTGAGTGTTTCACATCGCTTCAAATCATGGATGAGATACGCGATGTTTTGATGAGACCGAAGTTTGGCCTTTCATCCGACCAGGCCCTTACTCTGATTGAAGAGTTGCACGATCTGTGCCAGGTTGTTTCGCCAGAGGAAAGAGTTCTGGCCGTGGTTGACGATCCTGATGACAATATAATTCTCGAATGCGCATCAACTGCCGATGCCGACTTTATTGTTTCAGGGGATTCCCACCTGCTTCATCTTCGGCAATGGAGAGACATTCACATCCTCTCGCCCTCCGATTTCTTAAAGACTATGAAGGATCAGAAAAACACTTGAGTACGATACCGAATCTCCCTGGCCTTCCTGTGGAATGTTCATGTACATAGTTTGAATAACCGAAATTACATATTTGGATTAAGGATAATATTCCGATATTGTTCCATCTGATAAGAAATTCTGAACACAGACGAATGTGATTGAACAAATGAGCATAACCTGAACCGCGCCTGAACAAGGACAGTTCAACGGTAGACTCTACTCCAGGCAGCCTCTTCTCGCAGAAGCCATGAAATCACAGAGAAGCTTATTGTCGAAATACGATGTGAACGTGGAATGATGTACAGAGTGAAGGAAGTAGTCTTTATACCATGATAATCCATCTTGACGTGACGGATATTCATGGTAGATTCTCTCTATGATTAAACGCAAAGCAATACTTAAAAGAATAAGAGATGCGCTCGCCCGAAGCCGTGTTGTAGTCATGGTCGGTCCGCGTCAGAGCGGCAAGACCACTCTGGCAAGGCAACTGCTGGACCCGGATTCCGTCAATTATTTCGACCTGGAGGATCCTGCAAGCCTGGCGCGTCTTGATGAGCCCATGACCGCCCTGAGACCGCTGGAAAACCTGGTCGTGATCGACGAGATCCAGAGGCGACCGGATCTCTTCCCGATACTCCGTGTTCTGGTTGATCGCCGACCTTCACCAGCTCGCTTTCTTATTCTTGGAAGCGCATCTGGTGATCTCATGCGCCAGACCTCTGAAAGCCTGGCCGGCCGTATGGAGCGGATTACTATCAGCGGTTTTTCGCTTATGGAACTGGGAATCGATGCTGACCGAGAGCTCTGGTTGCGTGGAGGATTTCCGCTCTCGTTTCTGGCGCCCAGTGAGCCCGAAAGCAACGCATGGCGCAAGAGCTTCGTTCAGGCACTTCTGGAGCGGGATCTGCCGCAATGGGGTGTACGTGTTCCCGCAATTGCGTTGCAACGATTCTGGATGATGCTGGCGCACTACCACGGACAGATCTGGAACTCGGCGGAATTGGCACGCGCCCTGGGTGTGAGCGAATCTACCACCCGGCGATACCTTGACCTTCTCACAGATGCTTTCATGATTCGGCAGCTGCAGCCCTACCACGCCAATCTGCGCAAGCGTCAGGTAAAGTCTCCAAAGGTTTATGTTCGTGATAGCGGGATACTGCATCAGTTGCTCGGTATTGGTTCCATGAAGAATCTTCTCACTCATCCGAAAGTGGGTGCTTCCTGGGAGGGGTACGTAATCGAGCAGATCCTGGCCGTAGAGCCAAACGACGGCGTCTTCTTCTGGGCTACGCATCAAGGCGCTGAGATAGATCTGGTCCTGCAGAAAGGCGGTCAACTGTTCGGAGTCGAGTGCAAACGGGCGGATGCGCCGAAACTCACTCCCTCAATTCGCATAGCCCTGGAAGATCTGAAGCTTCAAAAGGTTGCGGTGCTCTATCCAGGAACCAGGCGGTACCCTCTGTCCGCACAGGT